>JAZMZJ010000023.1:0-34723 GCA_045585915.1 Faecousia sp.
CTTAGGGAGCAAGCTCCCCTCGTCCGTTCGACTTGCATGTGTTAGGCACGCCGCCAGCGTTCGTCCTGAGCCAGGATCAAACTCTCAAAAAATTGTATCTTAAAGCCTAAGCTCTAAAATCAAGTTTTTGAATAATTTGCTCTTAGCAATTTACTCAAGAATTTTCGTTGGCTGTTATTCGTTCTTTAAAACGCTTAAAACAATCCATTTATAATTGTCCAAGGTGTTCATTTCGTCTTTGCGTTATTCAATTTACAAGGTACATTTGCTGACCTCCGGGCAACCCCTTCATCGCGACAGCTTGCATATAATATCATTTAGAACCCTGTTTGTCAAGGCTTTTCCCTCAAATTTTTTCACTTTTTTTGAAGGGTAAAAAGGGCTTGCTATATCTTGTGTTTTCACCTTAAAACGGGGACGAAATATTGGCCGTGATATCCCCCAGAGCATCAGCTGCATCCATCACATTTTCCTCTCTGCAGGCCAGGTCGCCCAGAGAGAGCATGCCGCAAAGCTTGCCGTTTTCTGTCACCGGAAGCCGCCGAATTTGCTCTGAGCCCATTAAATGCGCCGCCACCGATACCTCCATATCCGGCTTAACAGAAAGCACTCTGCCGGTCATCACCTGTCGCACCGGTGTAACCGCCGGGTCCTTACCTGCCGCAAGGCAGCGGATTACCAAATCCCGGTCGGTAACCATACCGCAGAGCTTGCCTGCCCCGTCGCACACCGGCAGGGCGCCAATATTGTGCCGGGCAAGAAAACGGGCCGCTACGGCCACCGTTTCCGAGGCGCTGATGGGAATGACCTTATTCGTCATAATGTCCTTGACTCGCATACAATCGCTCCTTTCGGAAAAAGTATGCACCGTCCTCTTGGAAAATATACCCGGCTTTATTATAATAAATGTAAGAACACACACCCAAAAGGGTAGTACATAAGTGAGGAGGGATGATATGGAAGAAAAAATACTGCTGCAGCTGCTATGGGACAGATCCGAAACCGCCATTGAGCACTTACGCACCGCCTACGGCTCTACATTATATAAAACAGCGCTAAACATCCTGGCGGATCCCCAGGATGCGGAAGAAGCGGTCAACGATACCTACTTAGCTCTTTGGAATACCATCCCGCCGGAGCGTCCCGACCCCCTGTCTGCCTATGCCTACCGCACAGGCCGAAACCTTGCTCTGAAAAAGCTGCGCCACCGCAGCGCCCAAAAGCGGCAAAGCGATTACGACCTTTCCCTGGACGAGCTTGCTGATTTTCTCCCCGGTGATGACCTGGAGCAAACTTTGGATGCCCGTCAGTTAGGAAAAGCCATCGACGGTTTTTTGAACACGTTGCCGAAAACAAGCAGAGTGCTGTTTGTCCGCCGGTACTGGTTCGGTGATGATCTCAAAACCCTTGCCCACACTCTGGGTATGACCCAAAATGCCGCTACGGTGCGGTTAAGCCGCATCCGTCAGCAACTGAAACACCATTTAATAAAGGAGGGTTATCTGGATGAATAAAAAGCATTTGGAAAATGCCTTTAATCAGCTAAGTGACAAACACATCCGGGAAGCAGCCGAGTATAAGCGCCCACGGATGCTGCCTTATATGAGCGCCATCGCCGCCTGTTTGGTATGCGCCATTCTTTTAAGCGTGTTTGCCCCCAAAGGGCAGACACCCTCTGTCACAGACCCCACTTCTACCGCCACCCAACCCCAGGTGCCCGACGGATACACGCCACCTAAAGACTTCCAAGGCACGCTGACCCCGGTGACCATCAAGCAAAGCACCTCTTCTGCTCTGCTTAGCGCGCCGGTGTACCCCCTGATGGCGCCTTACTCCACAGATAACTATGCAGCCTGGAGTGACTCGTTACGGCGGATCCACTACACTGACTTAGGTTATGCAAATAATTTAGATGCCTATTTTAAAAAGATCTGCCCCACTGTTTTAAGCCAGCAATCCGGCAATGGGGTCTTCTCTCCCCTGAACATTTATATGGCCCTTGCTATGCTGGCAGAAACCACGGAGGGAGAAAGCCGTCAGCAGATCCTGAATCTGTTAAACGCAGAAGATCTGGATGCCCTTCGGCATCAGGCGGAGCAGCTCTGGCGCGCCCATTATTATAATGATGGCTTAGCCACTTCTATTTTAGGCAGTTCTTTGTGGTTGGATGACAGTTACACCTATAACGAAGACACCGTAAAATCTCTGGCAGACTACTATTATGCCTCCGTATTCCGGGGAGATTTAGGAACCGCTGCTATGGATGACACCCTGCGCCAATGGCTAAACGACAACACCGGTGATCTTTTAAAGGATCAGGTATCCGATGTCACGCTCCCCCCGGATGCTGCGCTTGCCCTGGCTACCACCATTTTCTATCAGGTACAATGGAACGATCCGTTAAGCGGCGGTCACACCGGCATATTCCACGCACCCTCCGGAGATCGGCAAGTTGAATTCTTACACGACTACAATCTTTTCGGCAAATATTACTGGGGTGAGGACTTTGGTGCTACCTGCATCGGCCTGCGGGATGGAAGCCGTATGTGGCTGATCCTGCCGGACGAGGGGAAAACCCCTCAGGACCTTCTGAAAAGTGGCTATGCTATGGATATGGTGCTGAACAACCGCAGCTACCAGCAATACAAACAAATGCAGGTAAGCATAGATGTTCCCAAGTTTGACATCACCTCTGACCTGCAATTAAAAGATGCGCTGAAAGCACTGGGTGTAGCAAATATCTTCGGCAAGGATGCCGATTTCACCGCCATCCTCCCCGAAGAGGATAATGCCCATATAAAAAACATCCAGCACGCTGCCCGGCTGATGATGGACGAGGAAGGCATCAGCGCCTCTGCATACACCATCATTACGGTGTATGGCGTATCCGAACCCCTCACCGACCGGATCGACCTGGTATTTGACCGCCCATTCCTGTTTGTTGTAGAAAGCAAAGACGGCCTGCCCATTTTTGCCGGCACTGTCTGTGAACCTTGAGGGGTGCATAATGAAAAAAGCACTTTGTCTGATTCTATGCGCCTTGCTTCTTTTGTTAAGCGCCTGTCAGCGCACGCCGCTGCCGCCAGTCTTTGATACGCAGCCGCCCACCGTGCCACCTACCGCACCGCCTACCGGCCCGCCGGTACAAAATATAGACAATCCCTGTCTGCAACAATTGCAAGCGCTTTGGGATGCCTTTCCGGAAAATCAAAAATTTGCCTGTGCCGGCGGCGACTGGGAAAACTTTGTGGATGGAGCACCCGGCAGCACAAATACAGACCCGGAAATTCTTTGCGGCATGCTGTTAGTTCCGGAAAACCAAACCAGCCAGGTCACTTGTGCAGCATCCTTGCTCCACGCGCTCAATGCCAACACCTTCACCTGTGGTGTATTTCAGGTAGAAAAAGGCTCTGCTGCCCAATTTGCCCAAGGTATGAGAAACGCTATTCAGGGAAGCCAATGGGTATGCGGTTTTCCGGATATGCTGCTGATAGCAAATTTAGGGAATGATATCGTGCTTTCAGCCTTTGGTAAAAACACCCTGGTAAATACCTTAAAAGATATTATATCCCAACAGCCAAATGGTGAGCTCCTGTATTGCGAAGGCATATCCCCTTAAAACAGAAACATCCTATACCACGAAAGTGGTATAGGATGTGTTTTTCTGTTAAGAAATGTGATATTTGCTATTGATTTTCCGCTACAATGTAATTATAATGTATATACGTATGACACGGAGAGCTTTGGGCTCCCCTACATAATTTTCAGATCAGGGAAGGAGAAACATTTCTATGATCATTACTCAGAAGAAACCCATAGAAGAAGTAATGGCTATGGTTGGCGATGCCAAGACCGTAGCCATCGTCGGCTGCGGCAGCTGCGCTACCGCCTGCCAAACCGGCGGTGAGCCGCAGATCGCTGAGCTGAAGGCCACCTTAGAGGCTGCCGGCAAGACCGTTGTTGGCACCACCGTTGCCGACTACTGCTGCATGAGCCTGGGCGTTAAGGCCAAGATGAAGCCCCTGGTGGCTGCTGCCCCCGAGTGCGTTATCTGCATGAGCTGTGGTGACGGCGTACAGTGCGTTGCCAAGCATGCCCCCGGCATCCCCGTATATCCCTCCAACAACACCATGTACCTGGGCGAAGCTGTTCGCTTTGGCGTATGGGAAGAGGCCTGCCGCTTCTGCGGTGAGTGTGTGCTGGGTCAGACCGGCGCCATCTGCCCTGTTACCCAGTGCGCCAAGAGTCTGGTCAACGGCCCCTGTGGCGGCCAGAAGAACGGCAAGTGCGAAGTCAACCCCGAGAACGACTGCGCCTGGATCAAGATCTACGAGCGGCTGCAGGCCAATAACCAGCTGGAGAAGCTGGCACAGACCCGGGAGGACAAGGGCTATGCTGCCCACGCCTATCCCAGAACCATTAGCTTGAGGGGGAAGAAATAATGAGCATCTTAAAAGACGCACTGGAATCCGGCAAGTTTGGCGTTACCGCCGAAATGGCGCCTCCCAAAGGCTATGATTTTGCCGAGCAGATGGAAGCTGCCGAGCTGCTGGCCGGCAAGGTCCACGCTGTGAACGTTACCGATATGCAGTCCGCCAGCCTGAAGGCCTCCGGCTTAGGATTGTGCGTAAAGCTGAAGCAGGCAGGTATTGATCCCATTCTGCAGATCACCGGCCGTGACAGAAACCGCATGGCCATTATGGGTGACATCCTCTCCGCAGCAAGCTTTGGCATTGACACTATGCTGGCGCTGACCGGTGACCACCCTGTTGTGGGCGACTGTAAGGACACCAAGCCTGTTTACGATCTTGACTCCGTTGGCATCCTGAAGATGCTCACCAAGATGGAGCAGACCGGCTGCGACTGCGGCGGCAACGAGCTGGCCGGCGGCGCACCCAAGTTCTACAAGGGCGCTGCAGTGACTCCCGTTTACGAGCCCATGTTCCTGCAGATCAACAAGCTGCGCCAGAAGGTGGAAAACGGCGCAATGTATGTGCAGACCCAGGGTATTTTCAACCTGGATCAGTTCAAGTACTTCCTGGACTTTGTGGATAAGGCCGGCATCAAGACCCACATCATGGCCGGCATCATCCCCTTGAAGTCCGCCGGTATGGCTAAGTATATGAACGAGAATGTTCCCGGCATTGATGTGCCTCAGGATATGATCGACCACCTGGCTGCCGCTGCTGAAGAAGGCAAGGCCACCGGCGTGAAGGGTCTGCCCGGTAAGCTGGGTATTGAGATGGCCGCAGAAATGATTGCCAAGATCAAGGACGAGAAGCTGTGTGACGGCGTACATATTATGGCCATCGGCGCAGAAAAGAACGTTCCCATCATCCTGGAAAAGGCCGGTATCACCATCTAAACAAAACGAAAAAATTCGAGCACCGAAAGGTGCTCGAATTTTTTATTAAAGCTTTTCCATTTCTGTAAAATGGAGCGAACCGGCATGGTCTGCCAATGCGCCATCTTCTTCCCTGGCGAGCTTTTTATACGCCGCATAGTACCGCAAGCCAAATTCCCGCAAAGACTTGGAATTAAAATGCAGCTTATCTGCATTGGAATCCAAACCCTTTGCTGACACAAAGCCTGCGTTGGGCAGCTGTTTTGCCATCTGCTCCAAAGTGGCATTAATGTGGACATAATTTTTAAAATGGGGGTACTCATTATCCACGAGATAATCGCCCAATGCACCAAGCAAAAGCGGCGCGTCCTCCAAACCCAGCGCTTTACGCATAGCCCGCAGGATGGGAACACATTTTTCTTCATAATGGGGATAGGTTTCATCCCAACAATCCGCTTCGCCCTGATGCCAGAGAATGCCCTTGATGCAGCTGTTGCGCTGAGCAAGCTTTGCCATCATCACTGCGTGATCGAAAAGCACATCGCCCTGCGCCCACTGCTCCAGGGAAGTACCGCCGTCCGCGCAAGGGATCAAACCCACCTGCACACCGGGATGCTCCAAGGCATACTGATAAGCAAAGGATTCTGCCAAGCTGATGCCCGCGGTCACCCGGTCCGGGTTTACCGGCACATACATAGGCCACCAGCGGCCGTTGCGCAGCACAAGGATATTATCATTGGGGATCGGCTCAACCTCATTGGCAAAGCCTCTGCCTGCCATATTGGACTGACCCACCATCAAAAAAGAGTGTATCATCATTTATCCTCTTCTGCCACCAAATCCAGGGTAATTTCCTTGGTATCCGGGCGCAGGCGCACATAGCGCACGCCGGCAGAATCCAGCATCCGCTTGGAGGCCTTGGTGGTGGGGGTGTCGGCATACTTATCGGAAAGATAGTACACTTCCTTCACACCGCTCTGGATGATGGCCTTGGCGCACTCATTGCAGGGGAACAGAGCAACATAGAGCTTGCTGCCACGCAGGTCACGGCCGTTGGCATTCAAAATCGCATTGAGCTCGGCATGGACCACATAGGGATACTTGGTCTCCTCACCGGTGCGGTCCCAGGGAAACTCATCGTCAGAGCAGCCCTTGGGCATACCGTTATAGCCGGTAGAAATGATAATGTTATCCTGGGATACAATGCAGGCGCCTACCTGGGTGCTGGGGTCCTTGCTGCGGCGGGCCGCCAGCATGGCAATGCCCATAAAATATTCGTCCCAGGTGATGTAATTCTCTCTTTTCATTTGGCCTTCTCCTTTAGTCAAAGAAATCTTTTATGGTGTCGAAGAATTTTTTACGCTTGGGATTTGACTTGCCATCAAAGCTATCCTCCAGCTGGTGAAGGAGCTCCTTTTGCTCTTTTGTAAGCTTAGTGGGGGTTTCCACCACCACGGTAATGCGCTGATTGCCCCGACGACGGGGATTATTTACCTGGGGAATGCCCACGCCGGAGAGCACAAACTCCCGGCCGGTCTGGGTGCCTTCGGGGATGGTGACAGTAGCCTTACCATCCAGAGTCGGCACCTCCAGCTCGCCGCCCAGGGCAGCCTGGGTAAAGGTGATGGGAATTTCGCACAGCACATCCATGCCGTCCCTGCGGAACACAGGATGGCGCTTGATATAGATATCCACCAGCAGGTCACCACTGGGGCCGCCATTGGAGCCTACGCAGCCTTCGCCCCGTACCCGGACGGTTTGGCCGTGGTCCACACCGGCAGGAATTTTGACTTTGATTTTTTGGCTGCGCCGCACCTTGCCCTTGCCCCGGCAGGTATTGCAGGGGTTCTTGACGATTTTACCCCGACCGTTACACTGGGGGCACACAGTGGTGCTTTGCATGGTCATACCCATAACATTTCGGGTGGTGCGCACCTGTCCGGCGCCGTGGCACATGGAGCAGGTTTCCACCTTACCGTCAGCAGAGCCGGTGCCGCTGCACACAGAGCAGTTTTCAATCCGCTGGGCGGTGACTTCCTTTTCTGTGCCAAAGGCAGCTTCCTCAAAGGTGATTTCCAACCGGCTGCCCACATTTTCACCCCGGCTGGGGGCATTGCGGGTGCCGGAACGGCTACCGCCGCCGAAAATATCCCCGAAAATATCACCAAAATCAAAGCCGCCGAAGCCACCAAAGCCGCCAAAGCCGCCGTCATAGCCGCCTGCGCCAAAATTGGGGTCTACGCCTGCATGACCGTACTGGTCATACCGGGCCCGCTTATCGTCATCGGAGAGGATTTCGTAAGCCTCACCCAGCTCTTTAAACTTTTCTTCTGCGGTCTTATCCCCCGGATTGCGGTCCGGGTGATATTTCATAGCATTTTTCCGGTATGCCTTTTTTATCTCCTCGGCGCTGGCGCCCTTTTCTACGCCCAGCACCTCATAATAGTCCCGTTTATTTTCCGCCATAATATTCTCCTGCGAAAATCAAGGCGTGGGGCGGCAACAAAGCCGCCCCTGCCTAATTAAATACCGTTTCGTAGTCAAAAATCAATCTACGGTTTCGTAGTCAGCGTCAACTACGTTGTCACCCTCTGCAGCACCCTCCTGGGGAGCAGCATTCTTATACAGCTTTTCAGACACTGCGTAGAACGCCTTCTGCACTTCCTCGGTGGCATCTTTAATGGCCTGCACATCTGTGCCCTTGTTTACTTCCTTCAGCTTATCAACGGCAGCCTGAATGGAAGCCTTTTCGTCGGCAGAAATCTTGTCGCCCAGTTCATTCAGGGTCTTTTCTGTCTGATAGATTACCTGGTCGGCAGTATTGTGAGTGTCCACCTCTTCTCTGCGGGCCTTATCCTCAGCAGCGTACTGCTCAGCCTCGCGAACAGCCTTGTCGATATCCTCCTGGCTCAGGTTGGTGGAGGCGGTGATGGAAATCTGCTGCTCCTTGCCGGTGCCCAGGTCCTTGGCAGACACCTTTACAATGCCGTTGGCATCGATATCGAAGGTAACCTCAATCTGAGGCACGCCACGGGGAGCCGGAGCGATACCGCTAAGCTGGAAGCGGCCCAGGGTCTTGTTATAAGCAGCCATCTCACGCTCGCCCTGGAGCACATGGACATCAACAGAGGTCTGACCATCAGCAGCGGTGGAGAAGATTTGGCTCTTGTGGGTGGGAATGGTGGTATTGCGGTCGATAAGCTTGGTGAACACGCCGCCCATGGTCTCGATACCCAGGGACAGAGGTGTAACGTCCAGCAGCAGAATGTCCTTCACATCACCGGTGAGCACGCCGCCCTGAATGGCAGCGCCCAGAGCTACGCACTCATCGGGGTTAATGCCCTTAAAGCCCTCGGAACCGGTGATGCCCTTAACAGCATCCTGCACTGCAGGAATACGGGTAGAACCGCCAACCAGCAGCACCTTGTTCAGGTCGCTGGCCTTCAGACCGGCATCGGACATAGCCTGACGGACAGGCTTCAGGGTGCGCTCCACCAGGTCTGCGGTCATTTCGTTAAACTTGGCCCGGGTCAGGGTAACATCCAGGTGCTTGGGACCGGTGGCATCGGCGGTGATATAGGGCAGGTTAATAGCGGTGGTGGTCATACCGGAAAGCTCAATCTTGGCCTTCTCGGCAGCTTCCTTCAGCCGCTGCATGGCAACCTTGTCGTGGGACAGGTCGATGCCCTCCGCCTTCTTAAACTCGGCAACCAGATAGTCCATCACTCTCTGGTCAAAGTCATCGCCGCCCAGACGGGTATCGCCGGCGGTGGACAGCACCTCAATAATGCCGTCGCCAATTTCCAGGATGGACACGTCGAAAGTACCGCCGCCCAGGTCATAGACCATAATCTTCTGCTCGGTTTCCTTATCCAGGCCGTAAGCCAGAGCAGCTGCAGTGGGCTCATTGATGATACGCTTTACCTCCAGGCCGGCAATCTTGCCTGCATCCTTGGTGGCCTGGCGCTGAGCATCAGAGAAATAAGCAGGAACGGTGATAACCGCCTCAGTAACACTCTGGCCCAGGTAAGCCTCCGCATCTGCCTTCAGCTTCTGCAGCACCATGGCGCTGATCTCCTGGGGGGTGTAGTCCTTGCCGTCAATGTTTACATGATAGTTTTCGCCCATGTGGCGCTTGATGGAAGCGATGGTGCGGTCAGCATTGGTAACTGCCTGACGCTTTGCCACCTGGCCAACCATACGCTCGCCGGTTTTGGAGAAGGCCACCACAGAAGGGGTGGTTCTGCCGCCCTCGGCATTGGCGATAACAACAGGCTCGCCGCCTTCCAGCACTGCTACGCAGGAATTGGTAGTACCTAAGTCGATTCCGATAATTTTACCCATAATAATTTCCTCCTAAGAAAATAGTATATACATTTATCAGGCTTTAGTTGGCCACCTGGACCATTGCAAAGCGGACAATTTTATCCCCCAGCTTAAAGCCCTTTTGAAACACCTGGCAGATGGTGTTTTCTTCCAAGGTTTCGTCCTCTGTGTGCATCACTGCGTTATGAATATTGGGGTCGAAGACATCCCCCACCTGACCGAAAATCTCTACACCCAGGCCGTTTAGAATACTCACCAGCTGGGTCATGGTCATCTCCACGCCCTTCTTATAAGCGGCATCCTCAGTAGGCTGCTGCAGAGCGCGCTCCAGGTTATCGTACACCGGCAGAAGCTTTTCCACCGCATCGGCCTTGCCGTTGCCGTAGGACTGCTCTTTTTCCTTTATGGTGCGCTTGCGGAAATTATCGTAATCCGCAGCCAAGCGCAGGTAGCTTTCGTGCTCAGCGTTATATTTCTCCTCCCAGGGGTTAACCTCCGGGGTCTCGGGCACCTGCTCGGTGGGGTTTTCAGTTTTCTTTGTGTTCTTCTTTGCCACGGTGCTGTCTCCTTATTCTTCCTTACTCTCCGGCAGCTGAGGCTGCTCAGGCTTTGCAAACATCTTCGATAGGCTCTCAGCAAAATAAGAAAGCCTTGCGGTAACCTTCGCATAGTCCATTCTGGTGGGGCCAACCACACCGATCATGCCCTGCATACCGTCACCGATATCAAACTTGGTCATTACCACGCTGGTGTCCTTAAGCTCCTGAGCCACATTCTCCGGGCCTACCAGCACCTGGGTGCCATTGGCATTCTGCATCACCGCAGGCAGGTTTGACAGGGCTTCCGGGTCTAAAGAGGTCATCAGCCGCTGGGCCTTATCCACATCCCGGTACTCCGGCTGGCCCAAAAGCCGCATTTGACCGGCAACCGCCATATTGGGATTAACCTGCCGGTTCAGGGTCTCAACAGTAAAGTCCAAAACCACAGGCACCAGAGCTGCAGCCTGGCCTGCAGAGCGCATCACCCGGTCCAGCAGAGCCTGGTCAAACTGCTCCGGGGTAAGGTCTGTCATGCTGGCGTTAAGCACTGCCGTGAGCACACGCAGCTCCTGCTCCTCCAGAGGAACGGGAAGCTTGATGACCTTATTCGCCACCTCGTCGGTAGAGAGCATAATCACCAAAATCACGCTGCCCGGGCCGGTGCCGATGAGCTCAAAATGCTTTGCAGTAACCACCCGGTGATGGGCCGCCATGGAAATGGCAGGCAGGTCGGTGGCCTGGGAAACCAACTTTGCCACCTTTTCCACCAGCTTATCCATGCGCTGCATCTTTTCCTCGATGGCGGTGTTGATGGACCGGGTCTCATCCATGCTCAGCCGGTAATCCAGCATCAGCTCATCCACATACAGCCGATAGCCGGCGGTGGAAGGAATGCGGCCGGCGCTGGTATGGGGCTGCTCCAAATAGCCCATTGCGGTGAGCTCTGCCATTTCGTTGCGAATTGTGGCGGAAGAATAGTCTATGCCGGGCAGCTCTGCAATGGCTTTAGAGCCCACAGGCTCTGCCGTGCGAATATACAGGTCTACTATGCATTGAAGAACCTTCTTTTTCCGTTCGGTCAGTTCCATAGGACCCCTCCGTTTTCTTATGTTAGCACTCTTTACGTTTGAGTGCTAAGCACACTATACTATAGAGTGCTAAAAATGTCAAGGGCTATAATTATAAATTATTTTTGAACAGAAAAACTTTCCCAAAAAGTTTTGCCCACCGCCGCAAAAAGGGGCAGAAAAATCATACCGGCAATGCCCCACAGACGGAAGCCAACATAAAAAGCGCCTAAAGTAATCAGGGGGTCAAGGCCAATTTGCCTGCCTACCAATCTGGGCTCCAAAATTGTACGGGCTGCCATTGCCACCAGGGAGGTTGCCAATACAGTCAATCCCATTGGGGTAGACCCCTGCAGCAACAGGAAAAGCCCCCAGGGGATAAGCACCGTGCCGGTACCCAGCACCGGCACCGCATCCACCAGGGCAATAAGGGCTGCCCACAGCGGCCCATAACGCACCCCTGCAATCACAAGGCCCAGGCTTACAACACCCCAGGTCACCGCCATCAGCTTCAGTTGGGCCTTTCCCCACCCAATAAGCGCGCCTCTGGCAGAGCGCAGGGCAGGCAGATATCGCTCCTTCCACGCCAAAGGCAGTCTGCCCCGGAGCCACAGCCTTATCCGGGGCAGCCGGGGGCAGAGCATCACCCCGGCTAATATGCCTGTGCCCAAGGTGAGCGCGCCTTTGGAAATGCGGCTTACCAGGTCTGCCAAGACACCGGGAAGCCGCTGGGCTGCGCTGTCCAACAGGCTCTGTCCGCTTTGAAAAGAGCTTTCCACCACCCGTTGAAGCAGCGGCCGCAGACCCTCCGGCGCATTTCCCACTGCCCCTGTCACCAGGCTTTTTGCCTGACCGGCAGAAGCAGAAAGGGTTTGCTGTAAATCGGGCACATAGGCCGCCAAAGCAGTAGCCTGCTTCAGGGCATAGGCGCCCAAAGCCACCACCATTACCAAAAACAGCACAATCACCAAAGTAACACTCACCGCCCCTGCCAGCGCCCCGGGAAGCCGCAGCCGGGTTTGCAAAAACGCTGTGCCCGGCTTTGCCAGCAGCGCCAGCAGCAAGCCAATGACGAAAGGAAACACCAGGGGCAAAACATACCTGATACCCAGCCAAAGCCCCACCCCGGCCGCTCCGAACCAAAACGCTTTTTTTACCTGCGCCGCTTCCATATTTATGCCCTCCTAAAAATATGTAGAAATATTTTCCGTGCACCGCGGTTAAACCCTTGCATTTTGTCCCCGGGTGTGATACAATTGTTCTCAAGGGAAAGCACAGGAGGTGCGATTATGGCAAAAGACACGAAATATTATATTGTAGAGGCTTCTGCCCTGCCCGAGGTATTTATCAAGGTAGCAGAGGCAAAACGGCTCTTAAGCATAGGTGAAGCGGCCACCGTAGGCGAAGCCACACAGATGACCGGCATCAGCCGCAGCGCTTTTTACAAATATCGGGATTCGGTGCTTCCCTTCCAAAATATGATGACTGGCCGCATTATCACCTTCCAGCTGCTGCTGCACGATGCGCCCGGTGTTCTGTCCGGCATTTTACAAACCTTTGCAGAACTGGATGCCAACATCATCACCATCAATTCCATCGTGCCCACCGACGGCACCGCCGTTGTGACCATATCTGCCGAAACTATGAATGTTTCTGTGCCTTTAGAGGAAATGCTGCGTATGTTGCGGCAAAACAATAACATTGTCAAGGCCGATATTCTGGCAGGCTAAAAACGCCAAATCATCCCACAGTGCGTCAGCATTGTGGGATTTTTTTGCACCTGCAGCCATTTTCCGGCATAGGATGCCCCGGAGGTGATTCTATGCGGATCGTACAAAAATACGGCGGCTCTTCTCTGGCAGACTTAGATAAAATCCGCGCCGCTGCTCAGCGCATTGGCAGGTTGGCGCAGCAAGGTGCCCAGGTGGTTGTGGTGGTTTCTGCCCAGGCGGATACCACCGACAATCTGCTTAATAAAGCGGCTGCCATCAATCCCCGGGGCAGCGCCCGGGAACTGGATGCATATCTGGCAACAGGAGAGCAGCTTTCCGCGGCCCTTATGGCTATGGCCATCGGTGCTTTCGGTGTTGCTGCAGTGAGCCTTACCGGCTACCAGGCCGGCATCCAAACAGACAGTGCTTACGGCAACGCCCGTATCATAAATATCGACACCCGGCGCATTACCCAAGAGCTGGAACGGGGTAATGTGGTGGTAGTTTCCGGCTTCCAGGGCTATGACGGGCAAAATAACATCACCACCCTGGGTCGTGGCGGCTCAGACACCACTGCGGTTGCCCTGGCTGCCTGGCTGGAAGCGGACCTTTGCCAAATCTACACCGATGTGGACGGAGTATATGACAAAGACCCCCGGCTTTACGCCGATGCCCACAGATTTGGCAGAATCGGCTATGATGCCATGCTGCGGCTGGTACACAGCGGCGCTCAGGTACTCCACGACCGCTGCGTCGAGCTGGCGCGGGACCGGGGCATTTGGCTGGAGGTTCTTTCCGCCTTTACCGGCGCCCCCGGCACTGTGGTTGGGCCTTAGGATATCTTTCCCAATTGCCCCTTTTGTATACAAAAACCGGGGACGAAAGCCGCTGGGCTTTCGTCCCCTTTTCATATTATGATTGTGTTTGCCGGTATAGCTTTTCCATCAGCTTACGCATGGGCTTAAAGAGCACCAGCGCCATTACAAAATTGCCTGCGCAGTGCAGCAGGTCAAAATAAACACCTGTCACCCATTTACTAACGGCATAGCCCACACCGCCGATAAACACATCGGCTATGGCACAAAGCGCGCCAAACATCAGGCCGAAAAAGCCGCTTAAAATGGCCCAAAGAATGGGGCTTTCCATTTTCCGCAGCAGCACTGCGCAAATAAGCAGCACCAGCCACACATACAAATAATAGATGTTCCACACCTGAATACCGTAGAACAAAATCTCCATGGCAACATACAGGTATACCGGGTACAGAGCCTTCCAGCCAAACACCACAGCAAACAGCATCACAAACAGAGAAACCGGTTCAATATTGGGCAGCGCCGCCATAGCAACCTTGGCACCGAAGGTCAATGCCCCCAAAATGCCAAACAGCACCACTTGCCGCAAGGTGAGCTTCTTATCCAACGCTATACACCAGCTTATACACGCCGCCGTCTTCAATGGGCAGCTCGCTGGCACCTACAAGCGCTTGCTCATCGCCCACATACACACCCCACCAGGCGCCGTCCAGCTCATACACAGCCCGTTCGCCATCGGCATATTGGATATACAAGCCATACTGTCCGTCCTCACCCTGTACAAGGTTATTTTCTACCAGCACAGGTGCAAGGGTTTCCTCAGAGGTATTGTATTGGAAGGTTTTTTCGCTGCCGTCCTTATGAACCACCACAACGGTGATGTTCTTATCACCCTGCTGAGTTTGGGGACGGAATGCAAAATACACGCCAACGAAAATGGCAGCCACCAGCACCAACGCAATAATGGCAATAAGGGTTACTTTTTTGTTGTTCATTTTTATTCCTCCTAAAAATAGTGCCGTGGCGTCAAAATGACGCCACGGCCGTTTTTCCGTGACAAACGCAACCTCTGTAAAACGCGCAGAGGAAGGAAGGGAAGCTATGTGTAGGTCTTCTGACTCATGCCTTTTGAAAAGGGTTGCTAACTTTTCTGCAAAATACTCAGCCTTCCCGGGATATCCCAGTGACCGGTTTTCACCGTAAGGTAGAGCAATAAACCATCCTTTGTAAAACGAGTTTGGATTTATCGCTCTACCCATAGAGTATTTCTCGGCATATACAGCGGCGGTACCGTTGGGGAATCGCACCCCATTGTCTTGTTCAGCAGACGGGCCATACGCCCTGCCTGCCACACAAAGCCTTTTCAGTTGTCGTAGCTATTTTAGCATCTATCCGAGCCCTTGTCAAGGCAAAGAAAATGTGCTATACTGTACCGAGAAACACAGGAGGCGCGTCTATGGAGCACTTTAATAACTATGTAGAAATAGATTTAGATGCCATTGAAGCAAACTTTGCCGCCATTGCTCAAAAGGCCGGCGTGCCGGTGATGGCCGTGGTGAAGGCCGATGCCTACGGCCACGGCGCTGTGACCGTTGCCCGGCTGTTGGAGGATAAATGCGCGTTTTTTGGCGTTTCCTCCCTGTCAGAAGCTTTGGAGCTGCGCAATGCAGGCATTGAAACTCCCATCCTCATTTTGGGGCATACCCCTGTATCTGCCTACCCCGAGGCTGTGCGGCTGGGAATCCGGCTGACCATTTTCACCTGGGAGGATGCAGCAGCCCTCTCCCGGGAGGCTGTAAAGCAAAATATCACGGCGCCTCTGCACCTGGCAGTGGACACCGGTATGAGCCGTCTGGGCTTCCAGGCAACTGAAGAAAGCGCCGAAATTTGCGCCGCAATCGCCGCCCTTCCCAATTTGGAATTGGAGGGCCTGTTCAGCCACTTTGCCACCGCCGACTGCGCTGACCTTTCCAGAGCCAAGGCCCAGGCCGCCTTGTTTGACCGGTTTTATGAAATGCTCCAAAGCCGCGGTGTAAGGGTGAAGCTGCGCCACCTGGATAACTCCGCAGGCATTATGAATTTTGGCGCCCATTACGAAATGGTGCGCTCCGGCATCGTGACCTACGGTCTTTATCCCAGCGGCGAGGTTTCCCCTGCTCTGCTTGACTTAAAGCCTGCTATGAGCTGGTACAGCCGGGTAGCCCATGTTAAGTGGCTGGAGCCGGGCAGAGAAATTGGCTACGGCGGCACCTACACCACCCAAAAGCCCACCCGGGTAGCAACCATTCCCGTTGGCTATGCCGACGGCTACCGCCGCAACCTCTCCGGCCGCTTCTACGTGCTCATTGCCGGAAAGCGGGCCCCCATTTTGGGCAGAGTGTGTATGGACCAGCTAATGGTGGATGTAACGGATCTTCCGGAAGTAAATACAGGGGACAAGGTGACCCTCATCGGCAAAAGCGGCAATGAGGTTATTTCCGTAGAGGAAATTGCAGGGCTGGCAGATTCCTTTAACTATGAATTTGTATGCTCCATCAGCCGTCGGGTGTGCCGGTGCTACATAAAAAACGGAAAGCCGGATCACACCGTGAACTTTTTGCTCAATACCTAAAAATTCCGCAAGCGAATGCTTGCGGAATTTTTTCAGCTTTTTTTATAGAGCATATGACCAACCACACCGGCTACGGAATACATCAGGCCCTGTCCAAGCTCCATCAGCATCATTGTGACCTGATTCTCATCCTGGAAAATAGCGGATACAACACTGCCGAAATACTCCAGGCTTTTACCTTGACTTTGAATTTGGTCTGTGATGCTCCAGCAGAAGCCTGCTGCCATACCAAGGAACATACCCAGGACGGCAACCAAAATCACAATTACAAGCCGCGCCTTTTCCTGCTTGCCTTTAAATATATCGTAGCCGAAGGCTACTAAAACGCCGTTTGCTAAGCCAACCACACAAAGACCAATGGAAAACCAGACTTGCTGGTAGACCACAGCCAAGGCAGCCGCGGCAATGAGCGCACCAATCAGAGCGCCCAAAAAGCCCTTGCCGTAGGTATATTCTTCTTCCAAATAATCGTTTTCATATTCGCTCATAATTGTGCAACCTTTCGTACTTTATATATCCATTTTATCACATAATCTTTTTTTCTGCAATAAAAATCGTCCGATGATAAATCATCGGACGATTTTATTATTTAACAAGGGTAACGGAATAAAGCTCTTTCACTTCATCATCCACACGCAAAACAGCAGCTTCGTCGTTATAACACATGTTTGTTTCTTCGTACCAAATACTATAGATGTCCTGCTCCGCCATTACCGCCAAGCCTTCCTCATCCAAAGCATCTGCCAAAAACACCTTTGCGCTATTCATCAGAATCTGAGCGCAGGTTGCATCCTTGCTGTAACAGACTAAACTGTCCGCAGCGCTTTTGCTCACGCCGTCTGCAGGATCTATAAAGGTGGATGTGACTGTGCCATCCGCATAAGCAAAGTATCGCAGCACATCAGCACTATAGTCCGCAATGGGTCGCGCGCGCAGCTGCACAATACTCATCGGCCCTGTATAGGACATAGTAACAGGCATATACCACGCATTATCCTGCCAATCCAACAGATTCACGCTATATTCCACGGACGCATCCAGGTTTCTTGTAAAACCGTCATTGCTGACGATGTACCCCCGGGTATAGCCGGCATCCGTCATCACTTGTGCAAGATAATCGATGGCGAACGCATTAGTGGTCCACCCCAGCTCCACAAAGGTTTCAATGGCATGTTCCTGCGCAAATGCCAAGTACGCATCGCTCACAAAAAGCCGCACCCGATCATTTCCTAAAAGCTCCAGTATAATGTGTTCTGCTGCATTGGTAAATTCTACCAACTGTCCAATATATGCCATGGTCTGCGGATTTTTAGAAGGGTCATAAAGCTTGGCAAACAGTTCATCGGTCTGCTCAAACACAGGCCCGTATTCATCATAAACCGGGGCCATATACAGCAACCGGCTGCCGGACTGCTCCATCAGCTCCAGTGCCTGATACAAGGTCGCATGGATCTGCACTTCCTGATTAACGGCAGCATTGATGCGGTACATATCGCTGGTCTGCTCCGCATCTGAAAAAATCAAATAAGCGTCTTTACAGGCCCTGGTATATACCGCCGTTACATCCTGCTGTATTTGCTTATCAGAAACATAATAGTTGCAGACAAAATCATTGCAGCAGCTCATATTACTGTCTGTAACTTCTAAAATATACCACCCCGGTTCCACCTTCACAAGCTCAGTAAAGCCGTAGGTCAAAGACACTACGGCTATTACTAAAAGCACGATCAGCAGAACCACCCGCAGCTTAGAAGGCTTGCGGTCAATCTCAATAGGCGGCAGGGTCTCAGGCTCAGGAGCCCGATGCCTTTTGAAAAGGTTCATAGCTTATCTCCATTATTTAAATAACTGCAAACAGCAACATCAGGGCAAAGAATGCCACAATGGCGACCTTGGTAATGAGGCCTGCAATAGCGCCCTTCTTCAGCGCCTTAAAATTGCGGATATAGTTGTGCTTCTTAAAGATCGCGCCAGCGATCAGACCTGGCACAGACAGGATGAAGGACAGGAAAGTCAGCCACTTGCTGCCGGTATCGTGCCGGGGAGGCAGCTTGATCTCGTCCAGATCAGCCACGTTATTTTCCACGCTGCTGGGCATTTCCTGACCGGGCTTCAGAATGGTGATGGACTTCATCTTCTTGCCGCTTTCCCGGATCGCCTTATATTCCTCGATCTCCTTCTTGTTGCCAAAGATCAAGTGATTGTGGCCAATGTCCACCAGCTCAGGCTTATCCTCGCTGTAATCATGAACAGAAGGATCGTAGGTAAACAAAACCTTGTTCTTTTCCAGCTGGGGATCGGGGATGGGGATAGCAGAGATCAGGCTGCGGGTGTAAGGATGCAGGGGGAAATCGAACAATTCCTCTGCATCGGCAATCTCCACAATGTCGCCCTTGTAGATAACACCGATCCGGTCGGAAATGAAGCGCACGATAGAAAGGTCATGGGCGATGAACAGATACGTGATATCCCGTTCCTTCTGGAACTTCTTCATCAGGTTCAGCACCTGGGCGCGGATAGACACGTCCAAAGCGGAAATAGGCTCGTCAGCGATAACCAGCTCCGGCTCCATAACCATGGCACGGGCCAGACCGATTCTCTGACGCTGACCGCCGGAGAACTCGTGGGGATAACGGGTCATATGCTCAGGCAGCAGACCCACATCTTCGATGATGCGCTCTACTTTTGCAACCCGATCAGCCTCATTTTCATACAGGTGGAAGTTATACAGGCCCTCAGACACGATATAATCCACAGTTGCACGCTCGTTCAGGGAGGCAGCAGGATCCTGGAACACCATCTGGATATTACGAATCACTTCCCGGTCCAAACTTCTCTTGGTCTTACCGGAAATGCGAACACCTTTATACTGGATCTCACCGGCAGCACAGGGATTTACACGGATCACAGCACGGCCAATGGTGGTCTTACCGGAGCCGGACTCGCCAACCAGAGAGAAGGTCTCACCCTTATAAATATCAAAAGTTGCATTCTTAACGGCACGGACAGCGCTGTCGCCCTTACCAAAGGTGATGTCCACATTCTTCAGGCTCAACAGGACTTCACGGCCATTTACAATAGGACCGTGTTCCGGCAGATGGGATGCGCTGGCACTCTGGGGCTGCTGATCTGTATTCTTTTCCTTTTTCATTAAGCAGCACCTCCTTAAATATTAAACGCATCCAAAAGTTTTTCGTGGATATTCTGAATTGCCTCAGGCTTTTGTACCTTGGGGGCTCTGGGATCCAGCAGCCAGGTCTTGGCATAGTGGGTATCCGTCACCTTGAACATGGGCGGCTCAGCCAGGGTATCTACCTTCAGGCAGTAGGGGTTACGGGGAGCAAAGGCATCGCCAACGATCTTGTTGTACAAAGAAGGAGGCGTACCGGTGATGGAATACAAAGTGGTGTTTCTCTGTGCCAGCTGGGGAAGGCTGGACAGCAGCGCCCAAGTGTAAGGATGCTGAGGATTGTAGAACACTTCCTCGGCAGTACCAACTTCCACCATCTGGCCACCGTAAAGCACAGCCACACGGTCAGCAACATTGGCAACAACACCCAGGTCATGGGTGATGAACACAACGGTGTAGCCAAATTCCTTCTGCAGGTCCTTGATCAGCTTCAGGATCTGCGCCTGAATGGTAACGTCCAACGCAGTGGTAGGCTCGTCACAGATCAGGATCTTAGGCTGACAGGACAGTGCGATAGCGATAACGATACGCTGTCGCATACCGCCGGAATACTGGAAGGGATAATCGTCAAAACGCTTCTCCGGATTAGGGATACCCACCTTCTGCATCATCAACAGTGCACGACGGCGTGCTTCGCCTTCGCTGCAGTTCTGATGCTTCAGGATCACAGAGGTGATCTGCTTGCCGATGGTAATGATGGGGTTCAGAGATGTCATGGGGTCCTGGAACACGGTAGCGATCTTGCCGCCGCGGATCTTGGTCCAGTCTTTAGAGAACTTGACCTTTGCCAGGTTCACAAGGCTGGTGCCGTGCAGATAGGTATCATCGCCATCCAGGTACTCTACTCGGAATACGACCTGATCGAACACCTGATCCTTCTGCTCGGGCTTGCTCAAGTCCATGCCGATGCGCATTGCGTTCTTGGCAGTGCGCAGCAGCTTAGCGATCAGGCGCAGGCGCTTATATACAAAGTACCGGCCGACAGACAGGTAAATTTCCTTGGCAATGACCAAGTTCCGGTCTTTCTGCTCCTGGGTAATAGGTTGGGCGATCTGCTTTGCATACTGCGTACGCAGCTGCTGCAGCTTGGCATTGTACTGGCTCAGATACGCTGTATCCTTTTTGGCTGCAGCCTTTCTGGCCTTAACAGTCGCTTGATGCTTCTTTTCCAGGTCCGCGATCTGCTTATCCATATCTTTCAGCTGCGCAGCAGTCTCCTTGAGCTGAGCCTTTTCCTTCTTGGGATCCAGGGTCTGGCGGGCATTAAACAACTCGGTACGTTCAAACTGCAGCTGTGCCAGCTTGTCTGTCAGCGCCTCGTTTTCTTCCTCGGTCAGCTCCTGACGGGATTTTTTCTCCTGCTTAAGAGCTTCGATTTCCTGATAGATCTGGGCACCGGCTTCCAACCGAGCGTACTTGTTCAGGTTTTTATGCGCGCTCTTCAGCAGGAACTTATCAAACGCGCCCAGCTTTACCCGGGTGTCAGACAATTCCGGATCATTGAAATAGATACTGCCTTCGTCAATATAACCGTTGCTGTCCAACATACCGGCAAAAGTCTTGGTAAATACAGACTTACCGGAGCCGGACTCACCAACGATGGCCACAGACTCATTTTCATAAAAGTCCAGAGAGATACCGCGGATTGCACTCAAGGTACGGCCACGGACCTTGAACTTAACATGCAGGTCCTTAACGGACAATAAAATCTTTTTATCTTCCATTTTGGCACCTCTCACATGTGGGTCCGGGGGTCAGACGCGTCGCCCAGGTTCTGGCCGACAACGTAAAGCACCACGGTAATGATGGAAGCAATGGCAACAGGTGCCCAGAACTCCAGTTCCCAGCCCGGTGTCATCATGGCAGATTGTGCATCCTCAATCAGCTTACCTAAAGACATATCCTTCATACCCATGCCGATGAAGCTCAGGAACACCTCGTAAGAGATGTAGGAGGGGATCTCGGTAGCAGCCAAAGTCACGATAACAGAGGTCATAAAGGGCAGGATGTTCTTGCCGGCAATACGCCAAATGGACGTGCCAAGGCAGCGTGATGCCAGATTGTATTCCCGGTCGCGGATAATGATGACCTGAGTACGGATAAAGTAAGCAATGCCGATCCAGCCGGTAATGGTCAAGGCAAATACCATGGACCAGAAACTGGCGGACATAATCAGAACAACAACGGAGATCAGCAGCACGTAAGGTACGTTTGCCACAACGTTGTATACTTCTGTCATAAATACGTCCACTTTCTTACTGAAGCCCCAGATCGCGCCAATACAAACGCCCACAGTCATATTGATAGCGGCGCACACCAGTGCCAGAGATACGGAGATGCTGGAACCGTACCAGATGGCATCAAAGGTAGACTGACCGGAACCGCCGGAGCCCAGGATCCACTTCAGCTCTGCACCGTAGTGCTCCATAGCCTGAGCAGGATTCAGGTGCTTACCTAAAGAATCCCGCAAGTTCAGGTAGGGGTCTACCGCTGCATCATAGCCGGTGACAAAGGGATAAATATAGGTGAACGCAATCAGCAGGCCCAGGATGCTGAGCATGATGATGTTGATCTTCTTTTTGAAAAATACGCGGAACACAGAGCGCCAATAGGAGTAGCGGGGCGCAGTGATCTTCTCAGATTCGATATTATTGATATCCACAGGGGCAAAAAGCTCTTCCTGGGACATATTGAATTGATCCAGGTTGATCATTTGATCCATAGCTTTTTACCTCGCTTTCGAAGTGAAGGAAATTCTCGGGTCCATAACAGACATCAAAACGTCACCGATGATCACGGATGCCACTGTCAAAATGGCATAGAACAGTGCCACACCTACGATAACGCCATTATCATAAGCGTTGATAGCATTTGTCAGCAGGTTACCTGCACCAGGGACCACATACACACGCTCAGTGATGATGGCGCCGGTCATAGCAAACAGCACGCTGGCAGGCATACCGTGAACGATGGGGATGATAGCATTCTTAAGCACATGCTTGGAGAAGATCTCGCCCTCGGAAAGACCGCCGCTGCGGGCGAACTTAACATAGTCGGAATTCATCTGGTCGATCATATACCGGCGCAGCCACTTCATAGTATTTGCAATGGAGGGCAGGGCCAGAGAAACGATGGGCAGGATATACATCGTCCAGGTGGGGCTAACCATATTGAATGTTGACGGCAAGCCTAAACTGTTACCCACAGCCTTGAACATAAAGATATAGGCCAAAGAGGGCACAGCTGTAATAAATACGATATAAAGCGTACCAAGCTTGTCCACCAGCTTGTCCTTACGCAGAGCCATCAAAATACCCATAGGCACTGCCACAAGATAAGACAGGATCACCGCAATAATGCCGATAACAAAAGAGTAACCCATTTTAGACATACCGCTCTTGTTAGAAACGGTAACCGTATAATCATCCAGATAGTAGGTAGAATTCAGGGCACCCTGTTCCAGGGAGCCTTCCTGATACACTAAGGTATGCAGATTATCTGCTGTAAAATCCTGAACACCACTGGGGTAAGATACCATGCTCTTTACCAGAGATCCCTGGGTTTGGGTCATGGTCTGAAATACGTCCACACCCTGGTTTACAGAGTAAGACTTACCCAAGTTGATGGTCACCAGATTCTGATGGATATATGGGAAGGTATCGTCCATATAGAACAAATACTTATGGGTAGTACCGTTGCCCATAATAGCAGGAGAGAACTTTTCTCCGCCGTAGGCAGGGTCATTCCATGTAAAGGAAATGCCACGCTCACCCACATCGCCGGATGCCTTGTGAATATTATCCACGGTCACCAGACTGGTCAGGTAAGTCCACAGGCGCTGGATCAGGGGCACATCCTTGTAAGCAAACAGACGGGGCTGACCGCCATCCACATACTTCTGGGTATTGCCCTTAAGCTGACCAGGCAGCGGCACGACCTCATAACCGGCCTGCTGATACTTTTCGGTAAACTTCTGGATATACTCCTTGGCAATATCATTCTCACCTGTAACAGATTTACCCAACTTGGCAGCCTCTGCCAGGGTAGCATCGTCCAGCTTGCCGGCCAGCAGCTCCTCCTTCAGATAGTCCTCAAAAGGAACATAGTCCAGATAGCCAAACCGCTCCCATTGCTGCATCTGATAGATCTCTTTTGCATTACCCTTCCGCTTGGAATAGGTGGAGTCATTAGCAAAGATGGACTTTTTATCCAAAAAAGTATATATCATGGTCATAATAACAGCGACCACGATCACCACAGATAGCAATGCGCGCAGTATTCTTTTGATCAAATATTTCGTCATAATCAATCACTCATCTCTTCTTAGGGATGTCCTGCGATCCGCAGCGTAATTTGTAGCAGTAGAGAATACTGCCCTCAATATTCCGCAAATAAACCAAGGAATACTGAGGGCAGCATTTCCTACCGGATCGCACATTGCCAAAACAGGCAATGTGGGAGGATGGACGTTGCCGTCCATCCTCCGCGAATTTGTATTGCTTGTTCTTAAATTAGAACAGACCCAGGCTCTTGGTCATGTAACCAGCGCCGTCGGGCAGCATGGTGCCCAGGTAGGTGGAAGGATCACCGTAGTCGGGGCCCCAACCGGAACCGTCGTTCAGGTCGAAGTTAGCCTCGTTACCGGCGCCATACCAATAGGTAGCATCCAGGTACAGGTCGCGAGTGGAGAACTCAACCAGGTTGACCTTGATCAGGCCGCCGGTGGTCTCTTCGATGGACTGCTTCATGGACTGCTTCTGGTTCATATTGGTGGGGCTGTCGGTACGGACAGGGAGGTCGATGTAGATGGGCTTGTCGGCAGAAACTTCGATGCCAACAGCAGCCAGCTCTTCAACAGCCTTGTTCAGGTTAGCAACAGAAGCCTCGGGGTTGTACCAGCCGTCGAAACCGGAGCTGGACACACCGTTCCAAACCTTCAGAGCAACACCGTCAGCATCCAACTGATCCTGCAGAATCTCACCATAGAAGGTGCCAGCTGCGTAGGTCTTCTCAACGCCGCCGATCTCGATGGTGATCTCGTTGGGCAGGTTGCTGTAGGTGCCGGGAACATAGGAGTTGATCAGAGAGTTGTACTTCAGATCTTCACCAACGGACTGAGCGTTGTAATCGCCACGGTCGATGGACATAGCCAGAGCCAGACGGAAGTTCTGGTTCAGCATAGCAGCGGAGGTACGCAGCTTGTCGTCGTCAGACTTAGCGGAAACACCTTCAGCCTCGTTGTTGTAGTTGTGGAAGGTGGTGCGGTATACGTTGAAGAACCCGCAGTAAGAAGTAGCGTCAGTGTCGGAAACATAGGTGTAATCGTCGTAAGTGCCAGCTTCCTTAGCAATCTCAATACGCTCAGCGGTCATACCCATGGAGTCAACGATGCCGCCGAAGAAGTCGTCATAGGGCTTACGGGGATCGGAACCATCGTTGTACAGGAAGGTCATGGACTTCAGGTTGTTGCCTTCAACATTCCAGTAAGCCTCGTTGGTCTCGAAAGCGATGGTGTTGTTGGAAGTGAAGTTGGTGATAACGAAGGGACCATTGTAAGCGATGGAGTCGGGGCCCTTGCCGTACAGGTAGGTCTCAGCATCGGGATCGTACTCAGCGCCGAACTGGCCGCCCATGGAAACGTAGTAAGAACGGCTCATGGGAGCGAACACGCCGTAGCCCAGCATGGTCATGAAGTAAGAGGTGGGGGTGGTCAGAGTGTACACCAGAGTGGTGTCGTCGATAGCCTTAACACCGACTTCATTGAAATCAGTGATATCGCCGTTGACGTACTCGTCAGCGTTCAGGATGTTGGCGCAGCCAGCGCAGACCAGGTATTCCAGGCCGCCCTGAGCGTCCATCATGTGCTGCATACCGGCGACGAAGTCGTCAGCCTTAACGTCAGCAACAACACGGCCCTGGTTGTCAACCCACTTCAGACCGGACTTGATCTTGAAGGTGTAGGTCAGGCCGTCGTCGGAAACAGTCCAGCTCTCAGCCAGAGCGGGCTGGATCTGGTTTTCCATGTCGTACTCTACCAGGCCATCATAGGTGTTGACCAGGATCTCGGAGTCAGCAGCATTGGAAGTGGTCAAAACGTCCCAGCTCTCGGGATCAGCGTCGAAGTAGAAGTTCAGGTGGTCCTTGGTGGTGTAGCCGTTGGTGGCCAGGTATTCCTTAACCCAGCTCTCGTAAGTGCCAGTGCCAACCAGCTCAGCCCACTTAGCCTTCATCTCGTTAACGTGAGCAGCCTTGATGGGCTCGGTCACAACGATACGATCGTGGTAACGATAGGTGTCGTTACCCCACAGGACGGGGGTGTTGGTGTAGGGAGCAATCTTAGTCATAGCATAGTTGCCGCCCTGAGAGGTGGTGGGCAGGAAGATGCCGGCGCCCAGCATCTTAGCCTCAGCGATAGCCATCTTGGCAAAACGGGTAGCTTCGTCAGTAGCTTCCAGAGCTTCGTTGTAGGCAGCCAGGAATTCACCCAGAACTTCTGCGTAAACAGCCTGAGACCGCTCGAAGTGATCTTCAATACCGGCGAAGGGATCGACGTAGGTGACATTCTGAGATCCGTCAGTCTGACCACCTGCGTTGCCGCAAGCAGCCAGGCCAAGGACCATAACGACAGCAAGCAGCAGAGCAAGAATCTTCTTCATTTTCTTTTCCTCCAATTTAAATTTTATATACACAGCTATGTATTGGGCTGTTGTATATCCAGGCTATTACCTTTCGGTAAAAACGGTAATTATGCATATTTTCATAAAAAATATCCATTTCCGACGTTCAAGAGGGAATTTTGGGTATAATTCACCCCTGATATTTTTGAAATATACCACAAAGAAGGCCATCTGTCAACCGATTTTTGCAATTATGTGTGTTTCGTAGACAATCAATTGTATTTCTGGGGCATATTTTGGTAGCTTTTGCACATGTGTCCGCCAGCGGTGGAAAATGCATAAAAATTGTATACCGATTGCTCACAATACAAAAGTTTATTCCTAAGCATACGCTTATGTGCCTGTCCCTTAATCCAAAATCGGGCCAAAATAACCGGGCAACTCCCCCGCTTTCTGAAACTTTCGACACATACCGGCCGCTTCTTTTGTTCCGGGCATACGCACCCGGGCAGCTTCCAGCCCCAAGCCTTTCAGGATGCCGGGCAGCTTTTCTGCCGGGCCTATATACTCCTGAATGACTGCGGTGTCCTTATACCGGATCAACCGCACATCCTCTGCCCGATATAAAACGCACTGGTCTTCCACAAAGGCGCAAAAGGCTTCGTCCCAGGCAAATCCCGGGCGGTCCTTCAGATAACCCTGAATATCCGTTTCCGCCATATACACCGCCTCACCGGCTGCTTTTACCGTTAAAGTGTCCGCACCGCCAAAGTGCGTAAATCCAAGCCGGTTATAAAAGCTGTGCAGATGCGTCCCTGCCGGCACCAAGAGCGCCCCGGCATAACCACAGCTCTGCAATTCCTTGCAAACCTGCTCCACAAGGTCATTGCCCAGACCCTTTCCCCGCCGGGATTCTTTTACCGCCAGGGCATACAAAAGTCCATAACGGTTGCCCTGCCAAAAAAAGTCAAACCAGTACACCGCGCCCAGCACTTCGTTTTCCCACAGGATGCGGCTGTGTTCCTGCCGGTAGCCGATGTCAAAAAAAGCACCGATACATTCGTCCGGGTCACCAAAGGCCTTTTGCCACAGTTTTTTCATTTGAGGGATATCTTCCGGCTCAGGTATCCTAATAATCATAGTCATTCTCCTTGCGGCGGGCCCAGTATTTTTCCGCGAGCCTTACGGGGCAATAGGAAAGCTTGGCCTTACGCAGGCCCTCCTGGCCCATATCGTCCTCCCGGTCCAGATACTTCAGCTCCGGGTGCTGCTCCAACAGATACCGGGCAAAGGCCTGATTTACAGCACTGTAGGCGCCATCGAAGCTATCCAGGGCCTTTTCAAAATGGATATCAAAGGTATCTTCATTCAGCCGGGAGCCAAAGGTCACCGCCAGCACCTGACCATTTTCCTCCAGGAAAATGCCTTCCAGGCCAAGGGCCTGCATATGCTTTATGCCCCGACTGATGGCTGCGCGCTCCATAGCAAAGTCCTGATAGGGGTCCTGTTCCAGGCGCTGGGTAAACCACAGGTCAACCATCTGCTCCGCCCGGGCCTTATTCTCCTCAGTGATGGCCACCACCCGGCACTGAGGGTGCTCACGCCAAAAGCGGTTGGCGTAGTTGCGCTTTTTTTGGAACTTGCGGCCTGCAAGGTCCGCCAGCTCTCTTACATTATATATATAATCAAAATCATCCCGGGAAATATGGAAGCAGAACTGCCCCGGGTACATTTCCTCTACCGCTTTGCATTCTTCTTGGCTCAGGCAGGTGAGTCGGCAGGCAATGCCACGCGCTTTGGCATCTGCCAGCACGGCATCCAGGACCGCTTTCACATCGCCGGTGCCTGCAGGAAACAGATACACAGTTTTGCGGTTAAACTGGGAAAAGAACACCAAACGGCCCTCCACCACGGCGGCGGACTGCCTGCCCCACATATAAAGGTTGGCAAAACTATACTCACAGCCCTTGTGGACAGCAGCCTGCAAATAAGGTGCATAAGGCTCCCGGTGCTCCGGGCGGATAGGTGCAAAGGGGATCATACCTTTATTCTCCTTCAATGAGCCGCCGGAAACGGCGGTCCAGCAAAATATAAAGAGCAGTGCCCAAGGTCAGCAGCACAATCAGCTCCCCTGCTGCCACATAAAGGGCATTAAGCCAAAAAGGCGTTTGCAGATAGAGCCAAAGCTCCCAGCCCACAAAAATGGCATTAAACACCGCCGGCATCAGCATTCCCAAAAAAGGGATGCCTAATACGCGGATTTTCCGGGTGGCATACATAGCAGCTCCTGCCAGGAAGGATGCCAGCGGTCCCACCACCACATCCAGGGGCAGCGCCCCTGCATACAGCAGGTTAAACAAGAAACAGCCCACCGCCAGGCCCCAGGAAGCTGCCGGGGTGAAAAACGCCAGCACGCACAGAGCTTCCGACGCCCGCAGCTGAATGGCCCAGGTGGCAGAATCCGGCAATATCATATTTTGCAAATGGGTTAAGATGGCATACAGGGCGGCAATCAGGGCGCCCACAGCAAGTTTTCTGCTTTTCATGGCAATAAAATTGGGCGCAATGCGCCCATCTTCTTTTCCATAGTTTTGTTTACCGACAGGATGGTTACGAACTGTCATTTATTCATTTATCCCTATTTTAGTACCAAAAATGCAAAAGTCAACCGACTTTGCTTTTCAATATTCCAAAAGCCTCATTCGGCTCGTCCACATCCCACACGGCAGATTCCATCGGGCAAAGGCCGTCGCCTCTGCGGTTTTGGATGCGGTCCACCAGAGCATCATACTGCACGGCGATGCCGTGGCGCAAAAGCGTGCGTTCAGCTCCCTTGCTCATCACCGGCGCATACACTTCCCGCACCTGCATATAAGCATACAGCAGTGCGGCAGCCTTGCCCACCACCTTATCGGCAACGGACCAGCCACGCAGGTTCTCCCCTGCTTCCAGCAGCTCCAGCAAGGGCTTCACGCCCCGCTGCGTGCAGGTGACGACCTGATCCGCTTTGTAAAAAACGCAGGTATATCCCCCGGTCTCCAGTAAATACTTTGCCTGCTCCAAATTGGTACGCATAAAAACAGCTCCTTCTTGCCGATTATAACACAACATGCATGACAACGCAACCCGGTATTTCATTGGCAATTCATGCTGACAAAACGGCATAGTGGAGATTCCACTATGCCGTTTGTACTTATACCGCCCAAAGGAGCCTTAAGAATATCTGCTTCCAAACAGGGAAGCTTTGTAGGGCCCTTCTCTGCTGACGCAGATACTGCCTTAATTGAAACAATTCCTTTCGGGTCAGAACATGCTGACTGAACCGGGCCTTTTCTGCAAGTTTCAGCAACTGCTCCGGTGGTTCGGTTTTCAGCAAACGAGCAAGTCGCAGGATCTCCCGCCAGCAAGCCAGCGCCATGGCATTGTGGGAGCCGGTTCCCAGTTTTTTCTGACGCAGCCGGAAGCGAATACAGTATTGCAGCCACAGGACAGCCATTGCTGCAATCAAGTACCCTATTCCGACAGCCAAATGCAAAAGCCAGGAAATGTTTATTGACGGTTTTTGCTTGTGTTGTTCACCCTCTTGATCGGATGGCAATGTCGCAGAGTCAGTCACTGGCTCCGATGTTTCATCCGGGTCGCTGGGGTCTGTGGGCTCCTGAAGCTCCGCGCCGGATGTCTCAGACGGCTGAGTTGGGGCAAAAGGATCGGTAGGTTCCGTAGTAGACGGCGTGGAATCCGGAAGAAAATCAGCAGGTGTTGCTTCAAAAACCTTCCAAATATAACCACTTTCCGGCTCGGCATATTCTACCCACGCGTGCGCGTTAATTTCCTTTGCCAGAACCGTTCTTCCACCCCGAGCCATCAGCGCATAGCCGGTAACATACCGGGCGGGATAGCCAGCCGCCCTCAGCAGCACAGCTGCGGCAGTTGCGAAGTGTACACAAAAGCCGGATTGCCCGCTTTGGAGGAACCAAATAGCAAAATCCTCCGCGTCTTCAGGCGGCGGTGCTGTCATCAAGCTATAGGTGGCCGAATCTTTCACATATTGCAGGATGTCCTCCGGAGTCCGCAAATTGTTTTCCTGTAAAATTTTCTGAGCAGCCGCCCGGGTAGACGCCGGCAATTGCAGGTAAGGAGTCAGGTCAGGTGTTTCCTTATTAAATTCGCTATTTTGCAGAAATCCCATGGATACCTGGTATTTAGTAAGCTTTTCGCTGTTCGGCTGCATTCCGTTTTGCAGCAGCAGATAACGGTCGTTTTGGGTATAATAGGGAATAAACATTCCCTCGTAGAGCTCTGTTGTAGAGATAGATATATACCCTGCGTCTTCAATATCCTCTTCTCCCGGCCAGAAGTCGGGATCCTCCGAAAGCCCTGTTGCCAACCATTGGGTGCCATTATAGCTGTCGAAGGATTGATAACGCAGATACAGAAACCCGCTGGTGCTGGAACGGACCGTCATCACCGGTACATTCACGTTGGTGGGAAAACCAGCAGACAGAAGATCAATTCGATTCTTCTCCGGCATTCCGAGGTGGGATTGCCCCTCCCCCTGGGTGCTACTTTGACCGGGAGTTTCCCATGCCAGCGCCTGAAGCGCCGGAAACTTTTCCCAATAGCCGTCTTCCGGCACGGAAGACATCAAAAACACAGACAGCAATATTGCCGGGATCAGGACAACGGCAGTGATCTGCTGGCCTGTCTTTTGGTCCAGCCGACGCAAGGATTGGGTCAATATCAGCACCAGAGCAGCTGCCAAAATCAGCAGAAAACACCAACCTTCGGGAGCTGGATTCATAATAACAAAGCAGGGATACAAGGGAAGCAGTGCAATAATTAAAGGGAACAGCAGTTTTTTCCGGCGGCCCACTGCCCAGCTCAGAAAAACCGCAGGCAGTGTTCCCAAAAAGGCCATGGCCGGAATTAAGCTAAAGGCTTTGACTTCGTCAGATATATCCAGCTCACCCCAGCGATAGGCAATATTGTATACGGCGTTGACCCGGTAAGCAACGGCCTGCAGGGAATCCCAAAGGCCTCGCCAAAACAAGCCGTAGCACAAAAGCACGCCCATAAAGCCGAAAAGGACAACAGGGCCACGCTTAGTAAGAAAAGCCCAGGCACAGACGGCACACAGGAGCGCGCAGTATATGCCAAGTTCGGGCAAAGGAACATCAGAAAAGGAAAATGTAGTAACCAGGGCAGAGACTGCGCCAAAACTGATGCAAAAGCTGGTAAGCCAGGAAGTCAGCCAGGCTTTAATTTTCATCCGGCGCACCTCCTATGGTATACAGCAGGGGGCTGCAAAAATCATCTTTTGGCGCATCCGGAGCGACGGTAGGCGCAGCCAACAGCTGATCCAACGCCGCCATTAGAGCCTCCGGAGAATCGGGCTGCAGCTGCAGAATTTGCGTCCCGGACCGTGCCCGTATGCAGAAGCGAAAATTTTGCTCCAGCAAACGATTTCCCAGCCAGAGCAGCCTTCCCATTTTCCGATCCATCTCTTCCGGAGTGCCCTCCAGACTCAAAGCCAGAACAGCCTGGGAATTTAAAGGCTCCATAGCTTCCCTTATCACATAACTGCCGGTTTTGGCAGACAGCTTCCAGTGGATCTGATTCAGGCTGTCACCCGGACGGTAAGGCCGAATTTCATGGTTATCAGCCAAACCGCCGCCGTATTTAGGCCGCCAGGCAAGGGTCAACTGCTGTTCCAGCTTTGCAAAACCGGAAACAGGAAGGGGCATAGGGCGGACAAAGAGACGATGCTCTTTCTGCTTGCGGGGAATCCAAAAGAACAGACCCAGGCAATCAAAAATACGCATCTTGACAGGTTTGCAAACCAGCACGCCGCAATGATCGGTACAGAGCCGATCTCCTTCCGCCTTCCGCTCCCGGCCCACCGATAAATGCCAGTGCAGCAACGGTTTACCCAGAGGAGCATAAATCTCTCCGGAAACAACCACACTTTCGCCCACGGTACAATAGCTAGGCAGCGTGAGCCGAAGTTTGGTCGTCAGCATTATAGGGAGGCTTGCTATCAGACCCAAAACCGGCAAACACAAAACGGCAATCAGGATCACCCAGGCATACCGCTGCTGATAGGCAAGAAGAAATACCGTGCACCCGGCCAAAGCTACCAGGTACAAAAGCCACCGGCGCAGCATAATCAGCTAAGACTGGGGGCAGGGACTGCCTCCAAAATGTCCTTCAATATCTGCTGCATTGTCTTTCCGCTGCCGGAAGCCTTGGCAGATAATTGTAAGCGATGAGAAACAGCCAGGGGAAATACCGCCTGCACATCCCGGGGAGTTACGAAGTCCCGTCCTTTAAGCCGGGCAGCAGCCTTAGCCAGCGCTACAATGGACAGAGTTGCCCGGGGACTGGCACCCCGAACAATATATTCATTATGTCGGGTGGCATCCACAAGGGATACCACATATTCCGCCACCTGCTCATGGCAAAATGTGGCAGCCACCTGATCCTGCAATGCAGCCAGTTCCTGTGCTGTAAGTACCGGGGTAAGTTTGTCCATAGGATCGCCCTCCCGACGGTTCAGCACCATCGCAACCTCAGCCTTTACTTGAGGGTAACCAAGACTCAGCCGCATAGCAAATCGATCGATCTGGCTGTCCGGCAACAGTTGCGTGCCGGCGGCGCCGGCAGGGTTTTGGGTGGCAATAACGACAAAGGGACGCGGAATCTTATGTAGTACACCATCTACGGTCACCTGCCCCTCTTCCATCGCTTCCAAAAGAGCAGACTGGGTGCGGGAAGTGGCCCGGTTTAATTCATCCGCCAAAAACAGGTTACACAGCACCGCACCGGGCTGATAAGACAGCTTACCGGTAGCAGGATCGGGAATACTGTAGCCGGTAATGTCCGAGGGCAGCACGTCCGGGGTGAATTGGACGCGGTTACAGGAAAGCCCCAACACCTTGGAAAAGGCCACAGCCATAGTAGTCTTGCCCACGCCGGGGATATCCTCCAGCAAAATATGACCGCGGGCTAAAATAGCCATTAAAACCTTCGTTAACACAGGCTCTTTTCCAGAAATCACCGTGCTAACCTGATCCAGAATCTGCCGGGCATATTGATTTAGCCTGATATCTTGACCGGACACAAGAATCCCCTCCTTAGAAAGTGCTAAAAATTTTATTACATTATAGCAAAAAAGCCCTTGTTCGTCAACATATCGCGCAAATGAAAAGGCGGTGCAAAGGGCGGGTTCACATAGGGATTTATACGCTCCAAATTGGATCTTTTCCAGCAATACTACGTCAAAAAGCCACGGTAGGCGTCAGCCTTACCGTGGCTTTTTATCTTGTCTTGCAGAAAAATCTCTCACTTTGGAGTGCTTTGCAGTTTTGAATTTAAGGTTTTTGCTCACAGGAATATCCCCAGAACGCAGGAATACTGTATGTATTTCAAGGACGATGGATTTTTCTGTGGGGAAAAAGATTTATTCAAAACCGTGTAAATCCCTATGTGAGCCCGCCCGAAGCACCGCCTCTTTTAAAACTTAGGCTTTATAGCTTTGTGATAGTAAGCATAGGTGCAGGAGGGTTCTTTCCCCAAGACCTTGCTTTCCGTCACTTCACCTATGAACATCATATGGCTGCCCAGGTCAGTTTTCTCCAGCACCTTGCAGCTAAACATGGCATTGGTGTTTTCCGTCAGATAAACAAGACCGTTGTGGCTGCGCTTAAAGGCATAGCCATTTAGCTTGTTTACATCTCTGCCGGACTGCATGCCAAAATGACGAATGGTCTCAAACGGCACACTTTCGGTAAGCACACTCACATTGAAAACGCCGCTGTTTTCAATCATTTCACGGGTCAGATTGCCCTTTTGCACAGAGATCGCCAACTTGTTGGGTCCTTCTGCCACCTGGAAGCAGGTGTTGGCAATGCAGCCGTTATCTTTGTCCGATTCCCGGGCGCTGAGCACAAATAAGCCGTAGCTTAAATTGTACAGCGCCTTGGGATCTTCCGCAGGTATCTCCTGCTTAGCGAAAGTAGCGCTCCAGCAGGCCCTTCAAAGCCTTGCCGTGGCGTGCCTCGTCACGAGCCATCTCGTGAACGGTGTCATGGATGGCATCCAGGCCGTTGCGCTTGGCGCAGGCAGCCAGGTCAGTCTTGCCCTGGGTTGCGCCGAACTCGCAGTCAACACGCCAAGCCAGGTTTTCCTTGGTGGTGGCCTTCATATTGGGCTCCAGGTCCTCGCCCAGCAGCTCTGCAAACTTAGCAGCATGCTCAGCCTCTTCCCAGGCAGCCTTTTCCCAGTACAGGCCGATTTCAGGATAGCCTTCCCGGTGGGCAATGAAGTCGGAGGCCAAGCGGTCTTAGGAAGACAAGAGAAGAACACAACTCCTTGGCTCACAGAACGACATGGCTACGATCCGACTTGTCCTCGCCCAGCAGCTCTGCAAACTTAGCAGCATGCTCAGCCTCTTCCCAGGCAGCCTTTTCCCAGTACAGGCCGATTTCAGGATAGCCTTCCCGGTGG
>JAZMZJ010000024.1:0-16351 GCA_045585915.1 Faecousia sp.
CAAGAAGATTGGCTTCGGCTACAATGCCTATACTGAGAAGTATGTGGATATGATTGCTGCCGGCATTGTTGACCCCACCAAGGTCACCCGTTCCTCTTTGGAGAATGCCGCCTCCATCGCATCCTGCGTGCTGACCACCGAGTCCTTGGTGGCCGACAAGCCCGATCCTGCCGGCGATGCTGCTATGGCAGCTGCTGCAGCCCAGGGCGGCGGAATGTACTAATCCCGGGTCATTAAAGCCCCAAACCGTCAAAATGATGTGGCGGTTTGGGGCTTTTAATTGATAGTTGACAATTATGGTATCGCTGCGCGATAATTCAGCATTCTAAAGCAACCTGAAATTTGCTGGTGATGGCTATGGGTTTGCCGGTGATGGGGTGGGGAAACGACAGGGAATAAGCCCACAGCATTTGGGTGGTAAGTCCCAGGCTTTGGGAAAGGGTGCCGGAGGCTTCGTTTCCGTATTGGGGGTCCCCTAAAATGGGATAGCCCATATGGGCGCAATGGACCCGTAGCTGATGGGTGCGCCCGGTGATGGCCTTTAGTTCCAGCAGACTGCAATTTTCTTTTCGTTCCAGCACTGTAAATTCTGTTAAGGAAGGCTTGCCCTCCGGAGAAACAGTGCGCAGCAGGCTGGGCAGAGGCAACCTTGCAATGGGCGCATCAATAATGCCGCAGTCCGCTTCCGGGCCGCCGTAAACCAAAGCCCGGTAGGTTTTCTGCAATTTACCATCGCTGTGCAGCTGATTGCACAGGGCGTGAATATGGGCGTTTTTCGCCAGCAGCACCACGCCAAAGGTATCCCGGTCCAGCCGGGTGACCGGGTGGAAGGCGCAGCCCTGCCCGGTTTTTTGATAATAGCCCAGGGCATAGTTTGCCAAAGTGTCGGTCAGGCGACTGCGTGAGGGGTGAATGAGCATTCCGGCAGGCTTGTCCACAGCCAGCAGGTGTTCATCCTCGTAGAGCACAGTCAGTGGGCCATCCTGAGCCGGGTACTGGGCTTCCGGGTCATCCAAAGGCAAGGAAACCACGTCACCGGCCTGCACCGGATAATTGGTGCGCTGGGGCTTCCCGTTGACGAAGAGCTTATCCTGCCACTTCAGCCGATTCATAAGGCCGGTGGATATGCCCATATCTTCACGCAATATGGTAGATAATCTGGCTTGCCGGGTGGCAATGTGGGTCAGCTCCATATAATCCTTCCTTTCATGTGGTATAAAAAAGACCTTGCATTATGCAAGGTCTTTTATGCTTAGTTCAGAGCAGCCTTAGCCTTCTCAACAACAGCGGCGAAAGCAGCTGCATCGTGGATAGCCATTTCAGACAGGCTCTTGCGGTTCATCTCGATACCGGCCTTCTTCACACCGTTCATAAAGGTGGAGTAGTTCAGACCGTAGGGAGCGACAGCGGCAGACAGACGGGTGATCCACAGTCTGCGATAGTCACGCTTCTTCAGCTTGCGGCCTACGAAAGCGTAGTTGCCGGACTTCATAACGGCCTGCTTGGCCATCTTAAAGTGTCTGGACTTAGAACCCCAGTAGCCCTTGGCCAACTTCAGGGTAGCATTTCTTCTCTTGCGCGTCATCATTGCGCCTTTGACTCTTGCCATTTCTCAATATCCTCCTAAGGCTTATTTGTAAGGGATCATCTTCTTGACGGCTGCTACGTTGGTATCGTCAGCGTAGGCAGTGGTGCGAAGACGACGGGTACGCTTGGTGTCCTTCTTGGTGAGGATATGGCTCTTGTAAGCGCGGGCTCTCTTGACCTTTCCGGACTTAGTCAGGTTGAATCTCTTCTTTGCACCGCTATGGGTTTTCAGCTTGGGCATAGGTAGTTCTCCTTCCGTATCTTTGGTGTTACTTATTTGCTATTCTTGGGGGCTAAGAACATCGCCATAAAACGGCCGTCCAGCTTTGGGTTCTTTTCCATACTGGCAAGCTCAGCGCAGGCTTCAGCAAAGTCCAGCAGAAGCTTCTCACCAATGTTGGTGTGCGCCATTTCCCGGCCGCGGAAGCGAACGCTTACCTTGACCCGGTTTCCGTCCTTAAGGAACTTCATGGCGTTTTTCGCTTTGGTGTTGAAGTCGTTGGTATCAATACTGGGGCTCATGCGAATCTCCTTAATCTCCACCACCTTCTGGTTCTTCTTGGCTTCCTTTTCCCGCTTCTTTTGGTCGAAGCAGAACTTGGAATAATCCATGATTTTGCAGACAGGGGGCACAGCGTTGGGGGAGATTTTTACCAGGTCAAGGCCCTGCTCTTCGGCCAGTGCATTGGCCTGTTCACCGGACATAATGCCCAGCTGCGCGCCGTCGGCACCGATCAGACGCACTTCCTTATCCTGGATTTCTACATTGAGCTGATGATCTAATTTGCTGATGGTAAGCACCTCCAAATAAAACAAAAAAGCGGATGCCGAGCATCCGCACATTCACAGTCCTTCCCCAAAAGGAAAGCTTGGAATATTGACCTTTTTGCTTAAGCTTAAGGTGAGGCGGATGTTTGGCCTTCTTTATTACTTGGGTATCTTATCACAGGATATTGCCGGTGTCAATAGAAATTTTCGAATTTTTTCCTTGTTTTTTCGTTGACTTTCTTCCTGTGCGGTGGTATTGTAGCCCCCGGGAGGTGAGCCTATGAACCACAGGCCGTTGGCCCGCTGCGCAGTTTTTGCAGCGGTTAACTGCATATGCGCCTGGCTTGGCGCAGGTAGCGGCGTGGTGTTTACCATGCAGAGCTTTGGCATTTGCCTGTGTCTGCAGCTGCTGGGAGGTAAGTGGGGCACAGTGAGCATTCTTTTGTATTTGCTGCTGGGCGCGGCAGGACTCCCGGTGTTTTCCGGCTTCCGTGGCGGCATAGGCGCGCTTACTGGACCAACTGGCGGCTTTTTGTTGGGATTTTTGGCAATGGGTCTTGTTTATTGGCTTTTAGAAGCCCTTACAAAAAAACCGCTGCCCGGGCTTTTGGCAGGCTTTTCGGTTTTGTATACCTGCGGCACTGCGTGGTTTGGTCTTATCTATGGGTCCCAGGGGGGCTTTGGGGAGATTTTGCTCACCTGCGTTGTGCCTTATCTGCTGCCCGATGGCATAAAGCTTGCTTTAAGTGTGTATCTTGCCCGGCGGTTGAAAGGGCGATTATAGGCATATTAAGAACGCTTTTTTCATAGATTGTCCTCAGGGGGAGATGCTATGAAGAAAGCGTTCTTTTTGGCTGTGTTGGGGATTTTGACCTTTGCCTTGCTGCTTATGCTGCCTACAGAGCAGGCCATTGCCACAGGGGCCTGGGGGCTGAGCTTTGACGGCAGCGGCCAGCCGCCTAAAGGCCCGGCTTCGGCAGAGCAATTGGAAAAGCTGGGGGCAGCCTATCTTGGCAACACAGAAGAAAAGGTGCTGTACCTGACCTTTGATGCAGGCTATGAAAACGGCTGCACAGAAAAAATTTTGGATGTGCTGAAAAAGCACAATGTTCCGGCTGCCTTTTTCTTGGTAGGCAATTACCTGCAGCGCAATGCAGACTTGGTGCGGCGGATGGTGGATGAGGGCCACATTGTGGGCAACCATACCATGCACCATCCGGATATGAGCAAAATATCGGATACGGCGGCCTTTCAAAAGGAGCTGCAGGACCTGGAAAACCTGTTTTATGAGGTGACCGGAAAGAGCCTGCCCAGATATTATCGGCCGCCCCAGGGGATATACAGCCAGTCGAATTTGGAAATGGCTAAGGCGTTGGGATATAGGACTGTGTTTTGGAGCCTTGCCTATGCCGATTGGGATAACAGCAACCAGCCCAGCCGGGAATATGCCCTTAATAAGCTTACAGGCAGGGTGCATAACGGCGCAGTGATTTTGCTGCACTCTACCTCCAAAACCAACGCAGACATTTTGGACGAATTGCTGACCCGGTATGAGAAACTGGGCTACCGTTTTGCATCTATTGATGAACTGTTTCGTTGAATGGATAATTGAAAATTGACAGTTGTCAATTGTTGTGTCGGCAAAACCGACTTAATGAAATATATCGCAGAGCGATACCATAATTGTTAATTATCCATTGTGAATTGTCCATTATAAAAGCCAGCGGCATTGCCGCTGGCTTTTCGTATTTACAGGAGTGCAGCAGGATCGGTATACTCGCGGTCCTGAGCTTCGGCAACTGCCTTGCAGGTAAGCTTGCCGTTGTAGGTGTTAAGACCCTTCATAATGGCAGGGTCAGCCTTACAAGCCTCTTCTGCGCCCAGAGTAGCCAGCTTCAGCACATAGGGCAGCGTGGCGCCGGTGAGGGCCAGGGTGGAGGTGCGGGGTACGCCGCCGGGCATATTGGCCACGCTGTAGTGAATTACGCCGTACTTTGTGAAGGTGGGGTTTTCGTGGGTGGTGACCCGGTCCATAGTGGCAATAGAGCCACCCTGGTCGATAGCCACATCTACCAGCACGCTGCCGGGGCGCATGGACTTGACCATTTCTTCGGTGACCAGCTTGGGGGTACGGGCGCCGGGTATCAGCACGCAGCCAACCACCAGGTCGGCGTTGCGCACCGCGTGGGCAATGTTATAGGAATTGGAAAGCAGAGTTTGGATACGGGCGCCGAAAATATCGTCTAAGTATGCCAGCCGCTTGGGGCTGATGTCCAGAACGGTAACACTTGCGCCAAAGCCGATGGCAATCTTAATGGCGTTGATGCCAACATTACCGCCGCCCAAAATCACCACATTGGCCCGTTCCACACCGGGCACACCGCCCAGGAGGATGCCTCTGCCGCCGTTGCCGGCTTCCAGGAAATAAGCGCCAACCTGCATAGCCATACGGCCGGCAACCTCACTCATGGGCGCCAGCAGGGGCAGGCTGCGGTCTGCAAGCTGCACGGTTTCATAGGCGATGGCGGTAACCTTTCCGTCCAAAAGCGCCTGGGTTTGCTTGGGGTCGGGCGCCAGGTGCAAATAAGTAAATAATACCTGACCGGGGCGCAAAAGCTTAAATTCCGGAGCCAAGGGCTCTTTAACCTTAACAATCATATCTGCCGCAGCATAAACCTCCTGGGCAGAAGCCAAAACCTGCGCGCCGCAGGCAATATATTCTTCATCAGTAAAGCCGCTGCCGATACCGGCGCTCTGCTCTACAAAAACCTGGTGACCTGCCTGGCACAGACTTTCAACACCTGCAGGGGTCAGGCCAACACGCAGTTCCTGGGGTTTAATTTCTTTGGGACAACCAATACGCATAAAAATGCTCCTTTCCAAAACTGGGAATAGAAATACTATAAACCCTGCAAGAGAATTTTGCAAGAAAAAATTTTAATCTTGCAAAAGTCTGTGGGCAAGGGCGGTGGTCACAGCTGCGCAGCGGTGGGCGGCAAGGCGCTCAAAGGTGGGGTAGTCCATTTGTGCTGAGTCGTCCGCCTTGTCGGAAATGGCCCGTAGAATCACAAAGGGAATGCCGTTGCGATAGGCGGTGTGGGCAATGGCTGCGCCCTCCATTTCGGTGCACAGGGCGCCGGTGACAGCAATAATGCGCTCTTTGAGGGGTTTTTCACAAACAAACATATCGCCGCTTGCCACTCTGCCCAGCTTGGTATGTCCGGGATTAACACTTTCTGCGGCATCGAAGGCATAGCCCACCAGGGTATCATCAGCAGGGAAGGCAATCACATCCATGCCGGGCACCTTGCCGGCAGGGTAGCCAAAGTGGCAGCAATCAAAATCGTGGTACATGGCATCCCGGCTTATCACCAGGTCACCAATGTTTAAGTCACTGCACAGGGAGCCGGCAATGCCGGTGTTCACCAAATGGGTCACACCAAACACATCGCATAGAATCTGGGCGCACAGGGCGGCATTGACCTTGCCGATGCCGCAGCGCACCACCACCGCATCCAGTCCCTCCAGCTTGCCTTCATAGAAGGTGCTGCCGGCTTTCTGGCAGGCAGATTTACAGGTCATAGACCCCAGCAGGGTCTCCACTTCTTGGTCCATTGCGCCGATAATACCTAATTTTATCTTCATACGTTCAATACTCCAATCGGCTTTCATCAATATTTTCCAGCACATTTAAGTACCGCCTGCCCCAAAGCTTTGCCATAGGCAGATTCATATCCAGGTAGTTACCGCAGTCCCGGGCAGAGGCACCGGGGATATCCCCAACAAAGTTCGCAACAAACCGGAAGCATTCCTGCACCAAAGGCAGCACATCCCGGGAGGTAAGCGCCCCAGCTAAAATCAGGTAAAACCCGGTTCGGCAGCCCATGGGTCCAAAGTAAATGACCTTGTTTTTCCACAGGGGGTGGTTGCGCAGGAAGGTGGCGGCCAGGTGCTCAATGGTGTGCACCTCGGCGGTATTCATAACGGGCTCATCGTTGGGCTTTGTCAGCCGCAGGTCAAAGGTAGTCAGCGTTTCCGCACCAACAGTATCGGTGCGGGAAACATAAAGGCCGGGTTGCAGCTTGATATGGTCAACGGTGAAGCTTGCAATTTTTTCCATAAGGATCATCCTTTAATAAAGATATCCATACTATAACACAGATAAGTGCTGCCTGCAACAAAAAAAGGAGAGCCGTCGGCTCTCCTTTTTTGTTGCAGCTTATTTCCAAAGACCGTCGGGGTACAGGCCCTGGTCGTGCATTGCCTTCAGGGCGGCAACCACTTGGGGCTTGTCGGCGGCGTAAGTAACGCCAAACCAGCGGTCGGCAGAGCGAAGCACCTTCACGGTTGCCTTGTTTTCGACAAGCAGGGCATCCACCGTACGGGGCAGGAAAATCTCGGCCTTTTCAGGGTTTTGGGGAACTTCGTTCTTTAAGAATGCAGGGAAACGGGCCTCCACTTCCTTGATGAAGCTGGGGGTATAGCCCCACATATTCATGGATACAGGAGTCTCGGGGTCAACCTTTACCCAAGTCTCACCGTCATAATCTAAGTAGCTGATGCCGCCATCCCGCTTTTCGATTTTGGTGCGCTCGTCAATCTTGGTCAGGTAGCCGTCGGCACTGGTGGCGCAAATGCCTCTTGCCACAGAGCCGTGGTCGGTAACAGTGTTACCCAGTTGATAGCCAACCATGCAGTAATTCTGCTTTTCACCGTCTTGGGTGTTGCACAGGAAATCGTAAATTACCCGGTAGGCGCTTTTGCCGTAGTAGTCGTCGGCATTGATAACCGCAAAGGGGGCATCCCCAATGGCTTCGGCGGCGCACAGCACGGCGTGGCTGGTGCCCCAGGGCTTAACCCGGCCTTCGGGAATGGTAAAGCCTTCGGGCAGCTTGTCAAGCTCCTGATAGGCATAGCGGATTTCCATAGGGCATTTTTTCAGACGCTCGCCTACAGTATCCATAAAGTCCTTTTTAATGGCTTCTTTAATGATGATAACCGCCGTCTCAAAGCCAGCCTCGTGGGCATCGTACAGAGAATAGTCCAAAATGGCTTCGCCGTGGCTGCCAACGGGGTCAATTTGCTTAAGACCGCCGTAACGGCTGCCCATACCGGCGGCTAACACAACAAGAACAGGTTTTTTAGACATAATAATTGCCTCCTTAAAAGTTCATCTGTTTTAATTATAGCGGATTTGCGGTAAAAAGCAAGCTATAAAAAGCCGGTGGTGTCTATGGGGATGTCCTCTTTTCGCACTTTGTCCCAGGAAAATTCCTCTATCAGCTCCCGGGCGCTTACAGGCTCGCTGCGGTCAATGAGCCCTGCACTGCAGGCAAGCCGGCCCAAAAGAGCCGGGGCGGACATATGTTTGCGCAGCTGACCCAAATCCAGGTCCTTATCCCGCTTGCTCAGCCGCCGCCCATCGGTAGACATTAGCATAGGTACATGGGCATAGCTGGGGTGGGCAAACCCAAACAGGGATTGCAGGTACATTTGCCGGGGGGCAGAACTTAACAGGTCCCGGCCACGCACCACCTCGGTCACACCGGAAAGACCGTCATCTACCGTCACTGCCAGCTGATATACATAAGCTCCGTCGGCTCTGCGAATAATAAAATCGCCGCAATCTGTTGCCAGGTTTTCCCGGTAAAGCCCCTGCAGAGCGTCGGAAACAACGAATTCCTGCTCAGGCACTTTTACACGCCAGGCAGGGGCTCGGGTGAAGCTTGCCTGTTGGTCTGATGTAAGGTCACGGCAGGTGCCGGGATAAACATAGGTGCCGTCAGAAAGGTGGGGGGCATTTACACTGTGCAGCTGGTTGCGCGTGCAGTAGCAGGGATACAGAAGCCCCATATCCTGCAGAATAGAAAAATATTTGTCATATACATGGGTTCGGGTGCTTTGCGCCGGGGTGTGGATATCGTAGTTAAGGCCCAGCCAGGCAAGGTCATCCAGCAAAATAGCGGCATATTCCGGTTTTGTGCGCTGGGTATCTAAGTCCTCCATGCGCAGCACCATAGTGCCGCCTTGGTTGCGGACCGAAAGCCAGGCCAGAAGGGCGGAGAACACATTGCCCAGGTGCATGCGCCCGGAGGGCGTGGGAGCAAAGCGACCAACGGCGGGAGCCATAAAAATCACCTTCTTTCCTTTATTTTACTCCAATGTACGCAGATTGTAAAGCTTTTGCGGTAATTGTGTTTTTCCACTTGTGAAATAGGCTTAATTGGTGTACAATAAGAAAAAATGGGAAAGGAGGGCTACTGATGTCTTTTGATGCAGAGCAAATGCGGCATAAGCGCCAGCAACGGGAGCAAGAACGCAGACGCAAGCGGAGAAATTTGCTTATTAAGCTGTTTGTGGCAGCGGTGGTGCTGGCAGCTGTTGCTGTAACAATCGTAGTCATATCCCAAAGCGGCGGCCAAGTCCAGGAGCCTACCCAGCCCCCGGCTACCGTGCCCTCCGACCCGTCGGACCCCTCCGGTGCTACGGACCCGGCAGCGGAGGAAATTGGTGACACGGTGATTCACTTTGTTACCACAGGCGATTTGAATATTAACGATAAGTCGGTAGCTGCCGGCGGCGCGGCTTTTGATTACACCAATTTGTTTATGGATGTGGCGCCTCTGCTTGCCGATGCAGACCTGACGGCCGTCAATCTGGAGGGCAATCTTTGCGGCAGCCCCTACGGCTCAGACACCGGTTCTGCTCCCCAAAATATGGCAACGGCCCTGAGCCGGGCAGGCGTGGATATTATTCAATTGGCGAACTCTTTTTCCGTGAACAGAGGCCCCAGCGGTCTTTCTGCCACCATCGATGCTGTACGGGCGGCAGGCATGGAGCCTGTGGGCGCTTATAAGGACGAGGCGGATTTTCAGCAGAGCCGTGGCTACAGCCTCTTTATGGTTAAGGGCATCAAAATCGCAGTGGTGGCCTTTACCAAGGGCGTAAGCGGCATGACCATACTTCCCGGCAATGAGAATTGTGTGAATTTGCTGTATACAGATTATGACAGCAACTACCAAAAGGTGGATACCCAGCGTATTACCTCCATAATGGAAGCAGTTAATGAGGAAAACCCTGATTTGGTGATTGCCATGGTCCATTGGGGCAGCACTTATAACGACACCATAAGCAGCTCTCAGCACACGATTTGCAACCTGCTAAAGGAAAAGGGCGCCGACGCCATTATCGGCACCCATTCCCACTATATTGAAAAAATGGAACTTGATCCGGAGGCCGGAACCTTTGTGGCCTGGGGCTTGGGCGATTTTGTTTCGGATATTATTAAGGTCAAGGAAAACGGTGTGGTTAAGTATATCCGTAAGGCCGGCACAGAATACGGCGTGGTTCTGGACCTGGAAATCACCAAAACCCGGGACGGGCAGACCAAAATCACCGGTTATTCCTATACCCCCACCTTCTGCATTTATGAAGAGGGCGAGCCCATGCGTGTGGTGCGCACTTATGAGGCAATGCGGGCCTACGAAAACGGGAATCTGGGCAGCGTTACCCAAGAAATTTACGATGATATGGCCTATTCCTTATGGAGAATACAGGCCCGGACAGACGGCGAATGAATTCCGCAAGGGCTTTCCCTGCGGAATTCAACTGCCTGTTGGGGAAAATTCAACAGCCGGTTGAGCAAGGAAAAAGAGGATGTTAACGGATAATTGATAGCTTTTTCCTGCCCTTTATGGCAAGATGGACTTATCAAAACCGGGAGGGATTTTATGGACACTTTAGGCAAACGTATTGTACATTATAGGAAGGAATTGGGGCTGACCCAGGAGCAGCTTGCAGAAAAGTTAGGGGTTACCGCCCAGGCAGTGAGCAAATGGGAAAATGACCAGTCCTGCCCGGATATTACCATATTGCCCCGGCTGGCAGAGATTTTTGGAGTTACCACCGATGCCCTGCTGGGACGGCAAGTCCCTGCCCGGGAGGCAGAGGTGGTAACAGAGGAAGAAAAGGAAGAGAAGGACAAATTTGAATTCCATTGGGATGGCGGCAGAAGGCACGGCTTATGCTTTGCCCTGTGGGTGCTTGCCGTTGGCGCGTTATATCTTTGCAGCCAGCTGTTTTCCTGGGGTATGAGCTTTTGGGATGTGCTTTGGCCCACCAGTATATTGATGTTTGGCCTTACAAACCTGTGGCCCCAATTCTCTTTCTTCTCCATGGGCTGTGTACTGCTGGGCGGCTATTTCCTTGTGCAGCGCTGGCTGCCCCTGCCGGAGAATATTGACAGCGGCATTATTTGGGCGGGCCTGATCGTGCTCTTTGGTCTTAGCTTGCTGGCAGATGCCCTGCGCAAGCCCAAAAAACCCAAGTATCGGGTACATTATAATGGCAGCAAGGGTAAAACTGCGAAAAACCTTGTGGTGGAAGACGGTGAATTTGAGTATACCGGAAGCTTCTCTGAGGATAATGCGCTTATTACAGTGGAACAGCTGCGAGGGGGCGAGGCGAACTGCAGCTTTGGAAACTATACGCTGGACTTAAGTGGTGTGCAGCGGGTGAGCGATAATTGCCAGGTGGAGCTTAACTGCAGCTTCGGTGAGCTGACGGTACTGATTCCCAGCCGCTTTGCTGTTGCTTTGGATGAATCTTCCTCCTTTGCGTCGGTGCAGACTGTTGGCCGCCCCGAGGAGAATCCCGAGGGCTATATTAACCTGGAATGCAACTGCAGCTTTGGCGAGATCGAAATCAAATATATTTAAGCGCAAAAAGCAGGACATCGTCCTGCTTTTTCTTTGTACAACAATAACCGGGTGGCATTTTGCCACCCGGTTTTGTGCATGTATATTATCGGGAGAGCGATTGTTTTGGAAACATAAAAAAGCTTATCGATTTTTTAAATAAGAATATTCCATATTTCCCAAAGAATGGGAACAAGCAGTGCCGGCAGCATATTAGCCACTTTAAAGGTCTTTTCCCGCACTAAATTGATGCCTACGCAGAAGATCAATGCGCTGCCTACGAAAGACAGGGTTTCAATCAGCTCGGGGGAGATCACCGCGCCAAAAAGGGCGGCAATTACCGTAATTGCACCCTGATACACGAAAATGGGCAGGGCAGAAAATATGGCGCCTACGCCATAAGCAGAGGCCAGAATGGCAACCAGGGCAAAGTCCAGCAGGGCTTTAGCCATAAGCATGGAGCTATCCCCGGAAAGGCCGTCCTGCATAGCGCCGACAATGGCCATCGCGCCTACGCATACAATCAAGGATGCATTGACAAAGCCTTCCACAAACCGGTTGTCGTTATTTGCCTTTACAGCGGCTTTCAGCTTGATGCCCAGCTTTTCCATTTTGCCTTCAATATCCACCCATTGACCTAAAATGCTGCCGATGACCAGACTGAAGATCAAAAGCATAGTTCCCCGGGTATTTATTGCCCCGTTTTCCACAATGAGCATATACTTAAGAACCCCGCCTGCGCCAATGAAAAGGGTGGCCAGACCCAGGGCCTGCATCAGAATTTTTTCAAACTTTTTGGCAACGCCGTTTTTGATTGCCATACCCAGTAAACCGCCTATCATGACGGCAACTGTGTTCACAATTGTACCAAGTCCGATCATAAAATCCTCCTGTGTTAAATGAGGGTGGTCTTGCGGTAGTCCCTGGGGGACATATCAAATTTGCCCTTAAACCAACGGGCGAAATAAAATTGGTCACAAAAACCAAATTTTTCGCTGATTTCCAATATGGAGGCATTGCTGAAGCGCAGAAGCTGACCTGCCTGAAACATAATGGATTCATCGATATATTGCCCAATGGTCATGCCGGTTTCCCGTTTAAAATTTCGGGTCAGGGTGCTGGTGGCGGTGAAGCAGTTGGCGGCAATGTCGCTGAGCTTTAGCTGCAGGGACAGGTGGGCCTCAATATATTTTATAGCCTTGCGGACCGAAGGAGAATATTCACCCTTTTCCAGTGTAATGTGGTGCTTGTCAAGCAGGGTGTAAAGGGCGGTATATACTGCCTGCTTGGCTTGCAGGCTGCCCAGGATGCTCTGGCTGTTGACCAAAGCGCGGCAGGCCTGGGCTTCCTCTGGGGCAAAGGCATAGCTGATGGGCCCGGGACAGCTTCTGAGCATATCGATTTCATTAAAATCGCAAAGCTTTATGTGGAAATATATTTGCTCCAGATTGTCCTTACAGCCATAGCGGAAGCTATAGCCTGCCGGCAGCAAATAGCAGTTGCCTGCAGAAAGGGTCAGCTCCCGGCCGTCTTTGGCGATGATATAGAATGCGCCGCTTAAGATATAATACAGCCGGGAATAGGCCGAATTGGTGACCGTGCCCTTCCAATTGCTTTCGTGGTCCAGCCTTGCGTAGCCCGATGAGAGCACCTGCAATTGGATTTTGTTCATATTTTCACATAAAGGTTGATTGTGGTTACTTGTAAACATAGCGAAAACTCCATATTTATGACTTGTTCTTGCATTGTTTTAACAGAGGTTTACCTATATACTGAAATTACGGTGGTTAAAAAACACATAACTTTACGAAAGTTATTGTACACCGTAATTATACAAAAATCAAGGAGGACGGAATATGTTATTAAGAGACAAATTTTGGCTCTGGGGCCATCCGGAAGGTCGTTATAACAATAGCGATTTTTACGGTCATCACGCTGTGTCCAGAATGACACCTATGGAAGCCTGCCTGTATTTGGGCATTAACAAGACCTTTATGGTGCCTGAAAAGTGGGAAGTGAACAGACGGCAGTACAACAAGTCTTTCACCACTCTGAGCGAGGTTGCCTGGGAATGCCATAAAGCATGTAAGGAAATGAGCGATCTGGAGGTCCTGATTCAGGATTGTGCCGATTTCCCCAATGTCACCAGTGTGGTGTATGACGATTTCCAGAGCAAGGACAAGTATAAGGAAATTCCCGTGGAGACCCTTTGGAAAAGAAGGGAGCTTCTGAAGAATAACAATGTGCGTCCTTTGGATAGCTGGATGGTGCTGTATACCCGTGAGTTCGGTTTAGACGCTGCAAAGGATGAAGATTTCATGCGTTACATCGAGCCCTTCGACGGCATCATTATGTGGACTTGGGAAGAGAAGGATGTTCCCCTGATTCCCGAGAAGTGGGAGCAGTTTAAGAAGATGACTCCCAATAAGCGCCGTATGTTCGGTTGCTACCTGTATAACTTCGGTGAAGCTAAGCAGGCTACCGGCCCGGCTGTTAAGTGGCAGCTGGATTGGTACCGTGAGAAGCTGCTGGCCGGTGAGGCAGAAGGCATCGTTCTGCATACCAACACCATGGCTGACCTGGACTACGAAGCTTATGATGCCGCCCTGGAATGGATGGCAGAGCACGGCGACGAGGTCATCCCCGATTAATTCTTAACAAAAAACCGTGTATTCTAAGGAATACACGGTTTTTTAACGTATTAAGGGCCGGGAAAGCCCCAAATCGTCAAAATGATAAGACGATTTGGGGCTTTAATAACGCTTAGCAGTCGATTTCGAACAATTCGCGAGGATAATTCGTTAAGTTTTCGGCGCCGCCTTCCTTAACGCAAACCACATCTTCCATACGCAGGCCGGTTTCGGTCTTGGCAGAGCCCAGGAAAATATCGGCACAGAAGGTCATATTCTCTTCCAGCACGAAGTCGGCAGAGGTTTCGATCCAGGGGGCTTCACCCTCCATGGTGCCGTTGCCGTGGAAGGGACCGTACAGCAGCCAGTCACCGTAGCCCATCTTGGTTACATTCTCAATATGAGCCTTGGCAATGTCAGCGGCAGGCACGCCGGGCTTGAGCATAGCAATGGCAGCAGCCTGAGCCTTGTAGCCCACTTCAATGAGCTCGCGCTGTTCCGGGGTTGCTTTGCCGAAAACAACGGGGCGACCGATGCTGGAGGCATAGCCATCCACTCTGGCGCCAATCTGCAGGAAGGTCATATCGCCCTTTTCAATGGCTTTGTTCCGGGGACGGCTGATGGCCTGGTTGGAGCCCTTACCGGTGAGCACCCACAGGGGGTAGGATTCCCGCTCGGCGCCCAGCTCGTGCATCTTGCCCAGAGCAAGGCCAACTACCTGCTGCTCGGTCATACCGACCTTAATGTTTTCCAGCACATAGTCGAAGGTCTTGCGGGTGATCTCAGCGGCGGCGCGCATACAGGCAAGCTCGTTTTCGGTCTTGATCATACGCACACGGTTTACAATGTCGTTGGCGTTTTCAATCTTGATGTCGCCATAAACCTTCAGGGACTCGGAAAGAGCCTCGTAAACACCAATGGTCATCAGGGGCAGACCGGCAACACCAAAACGGGTAACCTTCTTGTCACCCAGCATTTCGGTGAAAACAGAATTGAAGGTATCCAACTTCTTGCCGGGGTATTCCGGCTCGGAGGATTCCCGGAAGGCCTTCAGCAGGCGAATCTGAGGAATCTTGGAACGGTCGGATGCATAAGTAAAGCTCTCGGGTCCAATGAGCAGCATGGGCTCGCCCTCTGCAGGGATGAGCACACCGGCAGTTTCGAAAGAGGGCCAGTAGTTGGAGAAATAGCGCACATACTGAGGCTCAGCCTCGTTGCCGTAAGCCAGCAGAAGGTCATAGCCTTCCTTCTTCATGCCGGCCTGGACCTTCACGATACGCTCTTTGTATTCACTCAGCGGAATAGACGGAATATTTAACATTTGTAGTTCCTCCTGTTTTTATGTATTATACATTTTTGCCGAACAGCCAGTCGGCAGGGTTTTCAACAAGCATGGCGCGAATCTGCTGGTCAGTAATGCCCTCGTCCTCCATCATGGGGACAATGTTGGTCAGCACGTGATCATAGCCCCAGCCGCCGTATTTGTGCATCAAATTTTTCAGACAAAGGTCGCAGGACAGCAGAAGCTGACGCAGATAGCCGCCGTCGATCAGCTTTTTGAGCAGAGTTACCCGTTCGGTATCGCGTACGAACAAGCCGTAGCCGGGATGCCGGGCTTCTCTGCGGATATAATACTCCTTGCCGAAATTATCGAACTCAATGTACACGCCCTTTTTCAGCAGAGCATAGATATAGTCCTCCCGGTTTTCCACGTCCACATGGCTGATGCAGATGCGCTGGGGGTCAACGCCGGCAGCCAGGAGAATGTCAGCGGCCTCCAGGCCGTTGGTTGTCCAGGGGTTGATATGAACGTTGATGGCAACGCCGGTTTCCTTTTGGGCGATGGCTGCGGCGCGCAGAACCTTGCGCTCTTTTTCGTCAAAATCTTCAATGCCGATTTCGCCAATGTAGCCTGCCAGGATGCCGGTGCCGTCCACACCCTCGGTCAGCTCCCTGACCATAATATCCGCGATTTGCCGTTCGTTCATGAACTGCAGCTCCTCGGGGTGGGTGGCGCCCACATAGAAGCCGGTGCCCATAATCACATTCAGGCCGGTCTTTTCTGCCACTCTGCGCAGCACCTGGGGGTCTCTGCCGATGCCGGGCAGGGAGGCATCCACCAGAGTATCACCGCCGGCGCGCTTAAAGAAGGCGACCTCCTCGGTTTGGGTCTGCTCGTCATCTAAAATGGTGTTGTCCTTCAGGGCAAAGCAATCCCGGCTTAAAATGCCCAGATTCCACATTTCCACCTTTTGATTTTCCGGGTCGGTGATACCCGGCGTGGGAACTGCCTGATAGTGGCTGCTCTGATCCAGCAGGACATGCTCGTGGGTAGCAACCACACCCAGTTGTTCTCTGGTAATAGGGCCGCATACTGTGTTTATCATAACACCTCTCCTTTCAAGTTTAGAACTTGGTTATTATGTTTATAGTATACAGGAAAAAATAAGGAAAAGCAATGGTTAAAACAGGCATTGCCTTGGTACATTACAATATTTTTTTAAAATGGGAAGAAAATAAGGACAGACGCAAAGGGCGGGTTCACATAGGGATTTATACGCTCCAAATTGGACCTTTTCCAGCAATACTACGTCAAAAAGCCACGGCAGGCGTCAGCCTTACCGTGGCTTTTTATCTTGTCTTGCAGAAAAATCTCTCACTTTGGAGTGC
>JAZMZJ010000025.1:0-36432 GCA_045585915.1 Faecousia sp.
GAGCTTAGAAATCTTTTCGATGGATTCAGGATCCGAAACAGGTTTGCCGCAATCTTCGCAGTAGAACACCGGAATGGGCAGACCCCAGCGGCGCTGACGGGAGATACACCAGTCGGCGCGCTCACGAATCATGCTCACCATACGGTCCTCACCCCAGGCAGGGTACCACTGCACATTTTCAATGGCAGCCACAGCCTGGTCCTTAAAGGACTCCACAGAGCAGAACCACTGGGGGGTAGCCCGGAAAATAATGCGCTTGTTGCACCGGTCGTGATGGGGATAGGAGTGGACGATTTCTTCAGAAGCGAACAGCATACCGCTTTCCTGCATATCTGCCTTGATGACAGGGTTGCTTTCCTCGGTTTTCATACCGGCATACTTATCTGCATAGTCGGTGTGGCGGCCATAGTCATCCACAGGCACAACCAGCTCCATGCCGTAGCGCATACAGGTCTGATAGTCGTCCGCGCCGAAGCCGGGAGCAGTGTGCACACAGCCGGTACCGGAGTCCATGGTGACATATTCTGCGTTGACAAGACGGGAGGTCTTGTCAAGGAAGGGGTGCTTTGCCAGCATATTCTCAAAGAACTGGCCGGGGTAGGTGGCCAGCACTTCGTAGCTTTCAAAGCCGCCCATCTTCATAGTCTTTTCCGTAAGGGCTTCGGCCATAACATAGATTTCACCGTTTTCTGCCTTCACCAGGGCATATTTCTCCCGGGGGTGCAGGCAGATGCCCATATTGCCGGGCAAAGTCCAAATGGTGGTGGTCCAAATCACGAAGAAAAGTTTGCTTAAGTCAAAGCCCACGAGCTTGCCCAGGTCATCGCAAATGGGGAATTTTACATATACAGAGGTGCAGGGGTCATCCTTATACTCAATGTCAGCTTCGGCAACAGCGGTTGCGCAGAAGGGACACCAGGTAACAGGCTTGAGGCCCTTGTAAATATAGCCCTTGTCAAACATCCGGCCAAAGACTTTGACCTCCTGTGCCTCAAAATGCTTGTCCATGGTGCGGTAGGGATGCTCCCAATCGCCCACAACACCCAGGCGCCTAAAGCCTTCCATCTGCTTCTGGATAAAGTCCTCAGCAAAGTCCTCACAGGCCTTGCGGAACTCCGGGACGGACATATCCTTGTTCAGCTTCTTTTTGGAATTTTCAATGGCTCGCTCAATGGGCAGACCGTGATTATCCCAGCCGGGAACATAGGGTGTGTAAAAGCCCATCATTGCATGGCTGCGGACAATGAAATCCTTCAGGGTCTTGTTCAGGGCGTGACCCATATGGATAAAGCCGTTGGAGAAGGGAGGGCCATCGTGGAGCACAAAGGGGGGTAAGTCCTTATTCTTTTCCAGCATAAGGCTGTAAAGCCCCTGGTCGTTCCACCGCTGCAGCATTCCCGGCTCCCGGGCAGGAAGACCGGCCTTCATAGGAAAGTCCGTCTTGGGTGTAATAATTGTGTTTTTGTAATCCAATGCAATAACCTCCATAAAAAATAAGCGCCTTTGTCTCTACACAAGAGACAAAGGCGCATAGTCCTCTGCGGTACCACTCTCGTTCCGGCTTTCACCGGCACTCATATACGCGTTATCGGGCGTACCCGGCACGGCCTACCAGCCTTGTGGCCTTCGGCGTGCAGCTCAGAGGGGATATGCCCCGCAGCTTGCCAACTGCCTTGCACCAACCGGCAGCTCTCTGGTGGCGGTGCTGCGAGCACCTGTCCTCGTCATAGCTTTTATTTATCGTTGAGAAACCTCGTAATTTTTGCCAAATTGCAGGTTTGCGAATTTGGTGGTTGTGTCAGCTGCGGGGTGATGGGGCTCGGGTGTAGGCGCATTATCCTCGGTGGTGCCAACCAGAGCCTGCAGGCTGGCGGAAATCTCATCTGCCATAGAATCGGTGGGGTCCTCGTGACCTTCCACCTGATCATAGTCAAAAGCGGCGCTGCCGGATAACCGGTATGCAGGGCGGTTGCTTTCTTTAATACGGGTCAGCGCCTGCAGGCAGGATTCCAGCTGGGCTTGTAGCTCCTCAATTTTAGTGCAGGCAGTCTGCTTCGCCTCTTCAATGCGATCGTTCTCCGCGGCCACAAGGGCATCGGCGTTCTTGGCATTTTCAAGGGCTGCGTCATTGGCTTCGGCGAGCATTTGTGCGCACTTGGCTTCAGCTTCCTTGACCATCATATCGCAGGTCTTTTGGGCATTGACCATGGCGTCCTTCATGCTACTTTCGTTAGCACGGTATTCTTCCAGCTTGTTAATCAGCACCTTCATTTTGCTCCTTAGAAGGGAGTTCTCTTTATAAAGGGTGATATAGTCCTCCGTCAGGGGCTCCAGCACCGCATCAACAGCCTTGCGGTCGTAGCCACCGATGGCTGCGGTGCCAAAGCAAATTTGTTCTATTTGTTGCGGGGTGAACATATCTCTCTATCCTTTCCGCTTAGATGTAGCTTTCAATCTCGGCCTGTACATTCTCCAGGTCACCAACCACATCCATATTGTGGGGGCAGAACAGGTAGGTGGACTGGGCAATCTTCTTAACACTGCCGTCAAGGGCATAGACACTGCCGGAGAGGAAATCCACAACCCGACGGGTCAGGCTCTTTTCCACATTCTCCATGTTTAAGATAACGGCCTTCTTCTTGCGAAGCTCGTCGGCTGCCTTGGCAGCATCGTCAAAAGTTTTAGCGTGGAACAGAACAACCTCCTGCTTGCCGGAGCTCATGTTCAGTACCTGGCCGCTAAAGCCACCGGAGACAGGGGCGGGGGAGGGGGCTGCAGGCTCGGCAGATACAGAGCTGCGGCCAATAGAAGCAAAGGGAGAGGGCCGCCGGGCAGCCTTGGGGGCAGACTCCTGAACTTCCTCTTCGGACTCCATTACTTCTTCATCGTCAAAATCATCATATTCCTCATCGGAATAGGGCTGGGTGAATTTCTTCATATTATCCCAAAAGCTCATTTCGTTTCCTCCTGATATGTTTACATCGGTTAGCGATGTGATGATACATAATCCCGGGCGCCAAAGATTGCCGTGCCGATTCGCACCATGGTGCTTCCGCAGGCAATGGCATCGGCAAAGTCATCAGACATGCCCATGGACAATATGTCTACCCATACATTATCGTATTTTTTTGCTCTTATGTCAACAGAAAGGTTGTACATTTCTTGAAAAAATTTGTGATTATCTGTAGAATTTTGGGTAATTGGGGGGATTGCCATAAGTCCACGAACCCGAATGTTGGAAAATTCGCCGCAGTTTTCCAAAAACCCATATAATTCTTCTGTGGAAAACCCGGATTTGCTGGCTTCACCGGCAATGTTTACCTCCAGCAAAACATCCTGAATGATACCAAGCTTTTTCGCTTGCCCATCAATTGCAGCGGCCAGACGGGGCGAATCCATGCTTTGAATCAGGTCCACTTTGCCAACAACATTTTTTACTTTGTTGGTTTGCAAATGGCCGATAAAATGCACAGGAGCGCCGGCATATGCATTTTGGGCAAGCTTTTGAGCAAGCTCCTGTACCCGGTTTTCACCGCAGCAGCTAACGCCCCCGGCAATTGCCTGGCGTACGGCATCTGCATCGTTCATTTTGGTTGCTGCACACAAAAGAATATCCTTGGGGTCTCTGCCGGCAGCAATGGCAGCGGCATCCATTCTTTCCCGAATGGCGGCAATATTTTCGGTTATGGTCATAGCAAGTCCTCTCTGCCTATATGAAAAAAGCGACGGATATGCTCCGTCGCCCTTTTCTATGGTGTGGGTTCTGCGGATTTCAGCGGCCGGATGGGGGCCAGGGTGGAGATGGCGTGTTTGTAAATCATTTGCTGTTTGCCATCGGTCACAAGCACAACCACGCAGCTGTCAAAGCCGGTGATGATGCCCCTAAGCTGAAAGCCGTTCATCAGAAACAGGGTAACCGGGATTTTGTCCCGCCCCACTTCCTTTAAAATGGCGTCTTGTAAATTTGAGCTTTGTAACATATGTACTCCTTCTTTCTGTTGGGATGTACCAATGTTACCATAATTTAGTTGTCGGATTCCTACAGAAGCTGTCGAAGTGATTGGAGAATTTCTTCTGTATTTTGGCCCTTTTGCCGGGTCAGCCAGTGGATTTGCCCGTTTTTGCGGAACCAGGTTAGCTGCCGCTTTGCATAATGTCGAGAAGCCTGCTTAACCTGGTCTGCAGCCTCCTCCAGGGAGATTTCTCCGTCCAAGTGGGCAATAAATTCCTTGTAGCCAATGGCCTGCAGGGCGGTGGATTTTTTGGGGATACCCTCAGTAAGCAGGGTGCGGATTTCTTCCATAAGCCCGGCATCCAGCATTTTGTCAACCCGGCTGTCAATGCGGCTGTAAAGCTGGGCCCGGTTTTCGTCCTGGAGGGCAAACCAGGTGGCAGTAAATTTGGGGGGCTGAAGCTGGGTCAGGCGGTTGTGTTCTGTGATGGTGATGCCTGTTTCCAGATATACCTCCATAGCTCTTATGATGCGCTTTTGGTCAGAAGGATGCAGCCGCTGGGCAGAATCCGGGTCCACCTGCCGCAGCTTTTCAATCACCGCTTCAATGCCCTTAGCCTCTGCCAGGGCTTCCAGCTCCTGGCGGCGGCCTGTGGCAGGGTAGGGGGCAAAGGTGTTGCCCCGAATGAGGGCATCCATATATAGCCCGGTGCCGCCGGCAATGATGGCGGCCTTTCCACGGCTGAGGATATCCTCCAAAATGGGGGTAGCCATCTGACAGTAGCGGCTGACGGAAAAGTCCTCCCAGGGCTCGGCAACGCTAAGCATATGGTGGGGAATTCCCTCCATTTCTTCTTCTGTAGGCTTTGCTGTGCCGATATCCATGCGCCTGTATATCTGCATAGAATCGCAGGAAATAACCTCGCCGTTTATAGCCTGGGCCAGTTTAACAGCCAAGGCGGTTTTGCCGGAGGCGGTGGGCCCGGCGATACATATGATATTGTGCAAGGGCTTTCGCCTCCGTTCCTTTTATCGCTTAAAGCTCTTTTCCAGTTGCTTTTTGGAAAGGGAAATGCAAATGGGTCTGCCGTGGGGACAGTATTTCAGGTCCTCCCGGCTCATAACTGCATCCACAAGGGTCTGCAGCTCCCGGCGGTCACTTTTCCAGCCGGCTTTAATGGCTGCCTTGCAGGCTACGGTGTGCAGCACCTCGTCACGGACGGTGGTTGCTTTCTCCCGGCGGCCGTTTTGCAGGTCTGCCGCCATAGCCTCCAAGGTGTCGGCGACTTGCTCCTGGGCAATGTCCATGGGAATTTGCCGCACCAAAACCGTGCCTGTGCCAAATTCCTCAATCTCAAAGCCAAGGGTGCTAAGAAGGGCAGCATTATCCAGCAAAATGGCAGCCTGATCTGCATGCAGATGCACCTGAATGGGCGCAAGGAGGGCTTGGGCGGAAATGGTTTCCTGATTGGCCTTCAGCTTTTCGAACAATATCCGTTCGTGGGCGGCATGCTTATCAATAATAAAGCCCTCGTCACCCTGTTCTACCAAAATATAGGTATTGTAAAGCTCACCTACCATTTTCCAGGGCGCAGCCTCGGGCATGGGCAGGCTTTCCTGCACAGGCTCGGGCATCTGCCGGACAGGCTCCGGAGCAGGTACAGGGGACTGTGTTTCGTTGATTTTCGACAGGATGATTTCCTGCCGAACCGCAGCAGCAGTTTGAATAGCCGCCTTTTGCTCCGGCTGGGGAGCAGCAGCTACCGCCCCTAAAAATGCCTTGTATTCCCTTGCATCCATGGTGCGGAAAAAGCTGTCGGGCTTTACCTCCTTGCGTATCTGCTGAGGCGGAGGTGCGCTTTGTGCCGGCGGAGCAGGGGGCTTAAGCTGTACATTCGGTCGGTCCTGCACACCGTTCAGGCCACCAAGCACGCCATAATGGACGCAATCGAATACGGCCTTTTCGTTAAGAAATTTTACTTCCGTCTTTGCAGGATGCACATTCACATCCACCGCATTGACTGGCAGCTCCAAATGCAGCACGCAGGCAGGGAACTTGCCGGTCATTATTTGGTTGCGGTAGGCTTCCTCTAAGGCAGTAATCAGCAGCCGGGATTTCACAGGCCGGCCATTTACAAAAAAGGTTTGCATACTACGGCTGGGACGGGCATCGGTGCTGCGGCAAATGAAGCCAGTAAGCTTATAGCCCTCCCAGGAGGAACTGACAGGAACCATTCGGCCAAATTCCCGGCCGTAAATGCTGAACACTGCATCACTTAATTTGCCGGAGCCGGGGGTAGACAGAAGCTCCTTGCCGTCCTTTATATACCGGAAGGCAACCTCCGGGTGGGCCAGGGCCTGCATTTGCACGGCGGTGGTTACCCGGGCGCCTTCTACGGAATCGGATTTCATAAATTTCATTCTTGCCGGGGTGTTAAAAAACAGGTCCCGGATGATGATGGTGGTGCCTTCCGGGCAGCCGGCATCGGTTTCTTCGGTGATAGTGCCTGCCTCTAAAGCAAGGGAAGTGCCGCCCACTGCGCCGGTGAGCTTGGTCATCAGGTCGATGCGGCTGACGGATGCAATGGCAGCCAAAGCTTCACCCCGGAAACCCATGGTGGATATGGCAGCTAAGTCCTCGGCATTACGCAGCTTGGAGGTGGCATGGCGCAAAAAGGCTGTGCGTGCATCTTCAGCAGACATTCCGCAACCGTTATCCGTAACGCGCAGGAATGTCATACCGCCATCACGGATTTCCACCGTCACCTGGGTAGCACCGGCATCCACCGCATTTTCCAAAAGCTCTTTGGCAACGCTGGCAGGCCGTTCCACCACTTCGCCGGCGGCAATCAGGTTGGCCACATGCTGGCTCAGCTGTATGATTTTGGGCATAATATCACCTCACGCTTAAGGTTGCCATCAGGTTGATGGCCATATGAATCAAAATGGGAACGAAAATACAATCTGTTTTTGCATAGCTGGCGGCCAGCACCAACGCACCGGGGATATACTGAATATAGCAAATCAGCAAGGTTATGCTGTCAAAGCGGCCAATGTAGCCGGTCACATGGATGGCGCTGAACAAAAGGGCAGATACCACATAGCCCAGCACAGGGCTTTTGCGGTAAAGAGCCCGGAACACAAGACCCCGATGCAGCAGCTCCTCGGCCACCGGCGCAAGCAGGCAGGTGCTCAGCGCCATAAGAAAATAGTGGTCTGCAAATATGCCGGTAATGGTCTGGTCGTTAACATTTGCAAAATTGGGAAACACCTGAATGATCAGGTTAAAGTACAGGGAGTTTGCTATAAGGTATACAACAAAGCCTTCGGCTGCGGCAATCAAAAAGGGCAGGGGATTCAGGGCAAACCGGACTCCGTGCCGCCAAAGATATTTCCCAAAAATCAGGATGGCCGCAACGAAGTTTATGGAGAAAACCACAAAGTTCAGTCCTGCCAAGTCTATATTCAGGGAAAGCAGCCGGTTCAGCCAGACTACCAGGTGCGGCAGCGCCAGCTGCTGAAAAGCCAGGTAGCACCAGGCAGCAAGCTCGCTTCCCGGGGAAGGATGAATGGTAAGTTTGTTCATATCAGTTCAGCAGCTTCTTTAGCTTGTAAAGCTCATTCATAGCTTCAATGGGAGTCAGGGTTTCCACACTGATATCTTCCAGCGCCCGGCGCACCTGCTGGGCGCCCAGGTCGACCATGGAAATCTGATCTTCAGCATCCTCATCTGCGATGGCACGATGTATACTGACACCTTCCTGATTTTGCAGGTTCTCCAGAATCTGCCGGGCTCTGGTGATTACAGGAGCAGGCAGACCTGCCAGCTTGGCAACCTCTACGCCATAGCTGTCGTCAGTGGCGCCGGGAACAATTTTCCGCAGGAAAATCATTTTGTCCCCACGTTTTTTCACGGCTATGTTGTAGTTACGCACATTGGGAAGCTCGTCTTCAATGGCAGAAAGCTCGTGATAATGGGTGGCGAACAGGGCCTTTGCCCCAAGCTGCCTGGGGTTGGCGGCATATTCCAGTACCGCCCGGGCAATGGCCATACCGTCGTAGGTGGATGTACCTCTGCCGATTTCGTCCAAAATCAGCAGACTCTTGGAGGTGGCGTATTTCAGAATGGAGGCAACCTCTGCCATTTCCACCATAAAGGTAGATTTGCCGGAGGCCAGGTCATCGCTGGCACCAATACGGGTGAACACCCGGTCCACAATGCCAATGCTGGCGCAGCGTGCCGGCACAAAGGAGCCCATTTGGGCCATAAGCACAATCAGCGCCACCTGACGCATATAGGTGGATTTACCGGCCATATTGGGGCCTGTGATAATGGCCACTTGATTATCCCGGCTGCCCAAGGCTGTGTCGTTGGGCACAAACAGGGAGTCGGTAAGCATCTGTTCCACCACCGGATGACGGCCATCGGTAATGGAAAGGGTGTTGTCCAGGGTGATTTCAGGGCGGCAATAGCCCTTTTGCACGGCAACCGTAGCCAGGGAGCAAAGCACATCGGCAGCAGCCACCGCAGCGGCAGAAAGCTGCACCCGGCTTGCCTGCTGGGCAAGGTCCTCACGCAGGGCAGTGAATATCTGATACTCCAGGGCGGTGAGCCGGTCCTTTGCGCCAAGCACCTGGTCCTCCAGCTCTTTTAACTCCTGGGTGATGTAGCGCTCACAGTTGGCCAGAGTTTGCTTGCGGATATAGTGGCTGGGCACCTGATCCATAAAGGATTTGGAAACCTCAATATAATAGCCAAATACCCGGTTGTAGCTGACCTTCAGGGTGCGAATGCCGGTTTTTTCCCGTTCCTGGGCCTCTATAGCCAAAATGGTCTGCGCGCCGCCCTGCATCAGACTGCGGAGAAAATCCGCCTGCTGGTCAGCGCCGGGGCGGATGATGCCGCCTTCACGAATGGTCAGGGGAGGCTCATCTACAATGGTGTTTTCAATGCGGTCAGCCCAATCTTCCAGTGGGTCGATGGATTGGGCAAGCTTTTGCAGCATTTGGCTTTCCATACCGGAAAGCAGAGCCTTTACCTGAGGCAGCGCACGCAGACCCCGGGCAAGCCCAAGCAAATCCCGGCAGTTAACAGTGCCGGTGACAATGCGGGTCATCACCCGTTCTAAGTCCGATACATCCTTAAGGGCTTCTGCCAGGTCCCCCCGGGTCATGGTTTCGTCAAAGAGCTCCTGAACGGCGCTTTGCCGTCTGCCGATTTCCACCGGGTCCAAAAGGGGCTTTTCCAGCCAGCTGCGCATCAAACGGCCGCCCATAGCGGTTTTGGTTTTGTCCAACACCCACAAAAGGGTGCCTTTCTTTTCCTTGCTGCGCAATGTTTCTGTAAGCTCCAGATTGCGGCGTGCATCTAAGTCAAGCTCCATAAATCTGCCGGTTGTATAAAATTGCAGCTGCCGGATATGGGCAAGGTCATTTTTCTGCAGGGTAAGCAATGTGTGCAGCAGAGCACCTGAGGCAACAATGGCGCACCCGGCGCTGCCAAGGCCAAGCTGCAAAATATCCTGCCGGAAATGGCGTTCAAGCAAAGCTTCACAGGCACCCGGATGGAACTGCTCCGGGCCTGCTTCGTCTACGCAGCACCGAAGCCGCTGAAAAAGGGCTTCTTCCAAAATGGGGTCTTTTACATTCTCACCGCCGCGCATAACCTCAGTTGGAGCAAAGCGGCCCAGCTCAGAGGCAGCAGAAGCCGCATCTGCGCAAACGGTGGCAAAGAACGCGCCGGTGGAAAGGTCGCAGAAGGCAAGACCGTACCGGCCCTCCAAGCCATACAGGCAGGCAAAATAGTTGTTTCTTCCCTCGTCGAGCATGCAGCTTTCCGTAACGGTACCGGGGGTGATAATCCGGGTGATAACCCGCTCCACAATGCCCTTTGCCTGGCTGGGGTCCTCCATTTGCTCGCAAATGGCAACCTTGTAGCCTTTGGAAACCAAACGGGCAATATAGGAATCCACACTGTGGAAGGGCACGCCGCACATAGGGGTCTGCTCTTCCTTGGGCTTATTGCGGTCCCGGGTGGTCAGGGTAAGGTCCAGCTCCCGTGCTGCCAGCACCGCATCTTCGTCAAACATTTCGTAGAAATCGCCCAGCCTGAAAAACAGGATGCAATCCTGATTACGGGCTTTGATTTCATAGTATTGGCGGCGCATAGGGGTCAGTTCTGTTGCAGGCGTAGCCATAATATCATTCCTTTTCTCCGGTAAGGCTCCAGGTGGAAGCCCCGGTAATGGTAATATCTGTAAACTCACCAATCAGCTCAGCGCTGCCGGCAAAACGCACCAGCCGTCCGCCCTCGGTACGGGCGGTGAGCAGGTCCTTGTCTGCGCCGTCAACCAGGCAGCGCAGCTTTTTGCCGATATAGCCTTCATGGATTTTCTCGGAAATGCTGTTTTGCAGGGCGCAAAGTCTGTCAAACCGACGGTTTTTCTCCTCCTTGGGGGTGGGGTCATCCATCTTTGCCGCAGGTGTTCCCACTCTGGGGGAGAAAATGAAGGTGAAAAGACTATCATATTGAACCTGGCTGATAAGAGATAAGGTTTCTTCAAATTCCTCCTCGGTTTCTCCGGGGAAGCCTACGATGACATCGGAGGTCAGCACCAAACCGGGCATTTTTTCCTTGGCATAGCTTACAAGGGCCAAGTAGCTTTCCCGGTCATAATGCCGGTTCATAGCCTTCAGTACCCGGGAAGAGCCGGATTGGAAAGGCAAATGCAGCTGCTTTGCAATTTTGGGATTGGCGGCCATGGTGTCAAAAAGCTTCCTGGAAGCATCCCGGGGATGGCTGGTCATAAACCGGATGAGAAAATCGCCCTCAAGCCCGGCAATCATGGAAAGCAGGTCGGAAAAATCCACACCGCAATCTAAGTCTTTGCCATAGGAATTTACATTTTGTCCCAAAAGGGTGATTTCCCGGGCACCGCCGGCAATCACCTGGCGGCATTCTGCCAAAATATCCTCCGGTTTTCTGCTTCGCTCCCTGCCGCGTACATAAGGTACAATGCAGTAGGTGCAGAAGTTGTTGCAGCCGTACATAATGGATACCCAGGCCTTCAGGCTGCTGTCCCGTTGCTGGGGCAGACCCTCGGCAATGGAGCCCGGCTCATCCTGGGTGAAGAACACCCGCTTTTTGCCGGTGAGCACCCGGTACAGGATTTCCGGGAACTGCCACAGATGGTGGGTAGAAAAAACACCGTTTACATGGGGAAAGCTTTTGCGGATGCGCTCAGCCACCTTTTCTTCACCGGCCATGCAGCCGCAGAGGAAAATCTTTTGCTCCGGGTGGCGGCGCTTGGTGTGGGTCAGAGCGCCTAAGTTGCCGAATACCCGTTGCTCTGCGTGCTCTCTTATAGCGCAGGTATTCATCACCACCACATCAGCACCCTCTGCACTTGCCACGATGGCATAGCCGCTTTCTATGAGGATGCCGCGAATACGCTCGGAATCCGCCTCATTCTGCTGGCAGCCATAGGTCTCCACATAGGCTGTGGGGGTGCGGCCTGCCTGATGCCAGTATGCTGCAATGCGGCTGCAAAAAGCAAGCTGTGCGTCCAGCTGCTCCCGGCTGATTACGGTGGTCTTGGTGTTCATTGGGAATGCTCCTTTTGGATATAATCTATCAACATAAAATGATACCATTTTTTTCGCATTTTTGCAAGTGTGGGTTGCAAGAAAAATGCTTTTGTAAACTTTTCGTAACGCATCTTGTAATTGGACAGGGATTGTGGTAAAATTTCAAGGTATTATTGCCCCTGTGGGCAGAAACGAGGCTATGAATGGAAAACGAGAATTTGAATCCCGACTCCGGCGCTGTGGAGAAGATCCAAAAAGAAAATAAGCTGATGAAAGTTGCTTTAATTGGGCTGTCTGTCCTGCTTTTGGCTGCTTTGGCTGTTGTTTTGTTTTTTGTTATATCCAATGGGTACAAGCCCACAGACGGCGGTGAGACCGAGCCTCCTACCAGCGTTTCCACCAACTATACCGCAGCGGATGAACAAGCGGTTGCCGCTGCCGGTCAGGTCGTTGCCCATATGGGCCAAAAGCAGCTTACCAACTCCCAGCTGCAGACCTACTACTGCATGGCGGTTTATCAGTTCTTGCAGGAAGAGGGGATGTATGTTTCTTACTACGGCCTTGACCTGACCAAGCCCCTGGGTGAGCAGGTTTATGATGCAACCACCGGTCAGACTTGGGAGGATGTGTTCTTAGAGCAGGCCCTTAACACCTGGAATCGATATGCCGTGCTGGAAATGATGGGCGAGGATGCCGGCTATGCGCTCACTCAGGAGAGCCAGGAAGCCCTTGACAGCTTAGAGGCCGAAATGGTGACCGTGGCAGAGTCTATGGAATATGCCAGCGTGGAAGAAATGATTGCCGCTGAAATGGGCGCAAGCTGCACGCTGGAAAGCTATATGAGCTATATGCGCACCAACTATTATTGCGCCGATTATTTCAACCAACTTTACGAAACCCTTGAGCCTACGATGGATGAAATTGAAGCTTATTATACCGAGAATGAGGAGACCTTTGTCAGCGCAGGCTACGGCAAGGAAGTGGGCAAGGCTGTGGATGTGCGTCACATCTTGCTGATTCCCGAAGGCGGCGAAGCCATTGAGGGCAGCAATTATAAAAAATATACCGATGAGGCTTGGGAAGCCTGCCGGGTTGCCGCCCAGGCGATTTTGGATACCTATCTTGCTGGTGATAAGACCGAAACCTCCTTTGCAAACCTTGCCATCCAGCATTCTGCCGATGGCTCTGCTTCCAACGGCGGCCTGATTTCCAATGTTGTGAAGGGCAAGACGGTTCAGGCCTTTAATGACTGGATTTTTGATGAGAGCCGTCAGTATGGCGACTATGGTTTAGTACGCACCGAGTATGGCTACCATGTGATGTTCTTTGTGGATATTGAGGAGCTTTGGATTCGCACCGCAAAGAATATGGTTATTAGCGATAAGGCTACTGCGCTCATTGATGAAGCCGTGGAAGCAAACCCCATGGAAGTGAATATGGACCTGATTAAGCTTTCTCAGCTTAGCTTCTAACAGATAAAACCCCCTGCGCTTCCTTTTGCGCAGGGGGTAGCTTATTTATAAGTCCCGTTTTTTGGCCGGGTCGTTTTTGTCATAAAGGAGCATCAGGCCTTTAAGCAAAAGTTGGTCGTCCACCAGCACCTTGTGCCGGCAGTAGGGAGTGACCAGCTTGGAAAGGCCACCGGTGCTCACCAAGGTGCAGCTTTCGTTAAGCTCATTTTCAATGGCATCAATCAGGCCGTCCAAGGCAGCTGCGTTGCCGTAAATAATGCCGCTGCGCATACATTCTGTGGTGTTGCGGCCAATCACCTTTTTGGGCGGATCCAGGCTGATTTGGGGCAGCTGAGAGGTGCGCTGAGCCAAGGCGTCCATAGAAATCTGCAGGCCGGGCATAATGGTGCCGCCAATAAAATTGCCCTGGCTATCTATCACCGACAGGGTGGTGGCGGTGCCCATATCAATGATAATGAGGGGAAGCGGATATTGGGCCATAGCGCCTACGGCATCTGCCACCCGGTCGCTGCCAAGCTGCACGGCGTTGTCCAGCTTGATTTTCAGCCCTGTCTTAAGCCCCGGGCCCACAATCATGGGCGTCTTGCCGATAAGCTTTTCCACCGCAGCTTTCATCATATTGGTCACCGAAGGCACAACCGAAGAGATAATGCCGCCGGAGATGTTTTCGCAGCAAAAGCCATTCATTTCCAGAATGGTTTTTATAATCACCGCATATTCAAGGGCGGTAGAATGGCGGTTGGTGGAAATGCGCTCCACCATCAGGATTTTATCCTTTTCAAAGCAGCCCAGCACAATGTTGCTGTTGCCGATATCCACAGCTAAAATCATTGCCTTACCTCCTTAAAAACCCTGTTTTATCCAGGGCCTTGCACAGAGCGCCGGTGATGGCGGTGGAAGCAAGCATTTCCACCACCGCGTTAATGCCAACAAAGGTAATAATAAAAACAAGGATATTTTTGCCGTCCATCAGAGTCTGCAGATAGGTGGTGTTGCCAAAGAGCAGCACAAGGGCCAGCATAAAAAGGACCGTGTTCAGAAATGCCGCGCTAAAGCCTGCGGCAAAGCCTGCCAGGGTGCTGCCGGATAACTTTTTGATGCCCCTGTATATAAAGCCGGTGGCAAGACCTGCCAGCAGCCGGGGAACAAAGCGCTGGATAAAGGCCAAAACAGGGCTTATTTCAAACAGCACAACGCCCATAGCGCTTGTGCCGCCAATGCCAAGGCATTGTAAAAAGCTTGTGATACCAAATACCGCGCCGGCAAAAGCGCCTCCCTGAGGACCCAGGGCAGCGGCGGCAATGGCCACAGGAATCATATTAAAGGTGATGGCCAAAGGGCCTATGTTCAGATAACCCAGCGGCGTATAGGACATTAACAGTAGCGTTGCGGTCAGCAGTCCCAGTAGCGTCAGCTCTCTGGGCTTTAACCTCTTTTTCATATGTAGTTCCTCCTTGTTATCATTCTCCACGGGGAAGATATAATACAATGCAAGGTTATTATAACACGAATTATAAAAAAATCCATATATCTTTTTGGAAAATAATGTGCTACAATAAAGAAAAACTGCAAAAGGAGATTGCCTTATGCTGAAAAATAAAACCGTTGTGCTTGGCGTCAGCGGCTCAATAGCCGCCTATAAGATTGCTGGCCTTGCCCGTATGCTCAAAAAGCTTCACGCCAATGTCCAGGTGCTCATGACCCAAAACGCCACCAATTTCATTAACCCAATCACCTTTGAAACCCTCACCGGCAACAAATGCCTCATCGATACCTTTGACCGTAACTTCCAGTACTCTGTTGAGCATGTGGCTTTGGCCAAGCAGGCAGATGTGGTGCTGATTGCCCCGGCCAGCGCCAATGTTATCGGCAAAATTGCCGGCGGCATTGCCGACGATATGCTCACCACCACGGTGATTGCCTGCCCCTGCAAAAAGCTGATTGCACCGGCAATGAATCACAATATGTACCATAACCCCATTGTGCAGGACAATCTGAAAAAATTGGCTTCCTATGGTTATGAAATCATCACCCCGGCAACGGGTATGCTGGCAAACGGCGATGAGGGTGACGGCAGAATGTCCGATGAAGCGGTGCTTTTACAGTATGTGCTCAAAGAGATTGCTTTTCCTAAGGATTTATCCGGTAAAAAGGTGCTTGTCACTGCCGGCGCTACCCGGGAGCCCATTGACCCGGTGCGGTTTATCACCAATCACTCCAGCGGCAAAATGGGCATTGCTTTGGCAAAAGCCGCTATGCTCCGGGGCGCCCAGGTGACCCTGGTTGCGGCACACACCGATGCTCCAAAGCCTATGTTTGTGGATGTGGTGGAGGTCACCACTGCTGAGGATATGTTTCAGGCGGTGACAAGCCGGGCAGGGGAGCAGGATATTATTATCAAGGCTGCTGCCGTGGCTGACTATACCCCGGAATCTACAGCCGACCAAAAGCTGAAAAAGACCGATGGGGATATGAAATTATCCCTCAAGCGCACCCGGGACATCCTGGCATATCTAGGAAAGAACAAAAAGGAAGGCCAGTTTATTTGCGGCTTTTCCATGGAAACGGAGAACCTGCTGGAAAATTCCCTTATTAAACTTGAGAAAAAGGGCTGCGATATGATTTGCGCCAATTCTGTTGCTCTTCCCGGCGCAGGTTTTGCAGCAGATACCAATATCATCACCCTGATTACAAAAGATGGCTGCAGGGAGCTTCCCCAAATGTCCAAGGACGCTGCCGCCCACGCAGTTTTAGATGCCATTGTAAAATAAAAACCGGTGCATTGACCCAAGGGCCAATGCACCTTTTTTACTTTATCATATCTCTTAGCCGCAGCAGGGTCAGCCGTTTGCGCATATAGGGCGAATAATAAAAGCAGTCGTCAAAAAGCGCTTTGGGCTTGCCAATGTCCCGGTAAGTCAGCTTGCAGCCGGCCCTGCCCATAGCATCCAGCACGGCTTCATATGAGGGTACAGAGCCAATAATGCTGACAATCTTGGACCAAAGGTCTTTGAGCTTTTGGGGGTCAACGCTATCGATGATATTCTCCGGGCTATTCAGCTTGCGCACTTCGTCTGCCATATTGCCGAAAAAGGCGTAAACCTTGTCCCAATCTACGGTTTCGTATTGGGTTTCAATCGTTTCCCTTTTTGCCAGTTCGTTATAGTACTTCAGCACCGCCAAGGTGGCAACGCCCACATCATCTCCGTGGAAATTGGGGATGATGCCGTCACGAAGCTGCACGCATTCAATGAGGTGGGAGATAATGTGCTCCGCACCGCTGGCCGGCCGGGAATTTTGGGTAAAGCTCATGGCAATGCCTGTCATAAGCAGGGATTCAAAAATTTTGCCTGCGGTGTGCTCGTCGTTGGCAGTAACCTTGTCTGCCAGCGCCATCAGCTCATCCACCGCTTTGCGCACCAGGGATGCAATCTTTGGGCAGTAATATTCTCCTGTAAGCAGGGCAGATACCTGCCAGTCAATCAGCCCCACATATTTTGCCATCATATCGCCAAAACCGGCAGACTTTAGCTCGCTGGGGGCTGCTGCCAAAATGGCAGTGTCGCCAATGACCACCTCCGGGCTTTTTGCTCCATAGGTCACTTTAAATCCCTCATGCACAAGAGGGGCATTGTAGGAAGCAAAGCCATCCATGGAGGGGGCAGTGGCAAAGATGCACAGCATTTTATTTTGCCGGCTGGCGGCCATACGGCAGGGGTCATTTACAGAGCCTGTGCCGACAGATAGAATACCGATGTCCTGATTTTCTACCATCGCTTCCAGCTCCTGCACATGGTGCATTTCGGCAACACGCAGGTTATCATAAATGTGATAGGAGAGGTCAAAGTCTGCAAGGCTCTCCACAATGCCGTCGGCGGACTTAAGGGTTTGCTTATCCGCCACCAGCAGAAGCTTTTTGGGGAAGTTGTTTTCTTTTAAAACAGCGCCCACCTGATGCACCAGGCCCGAGCCAATGCGAACATCCCGTATGGTGGTATCGTGGTGCCTTCCGCAGGTGCAGCCGGCGCGGAAATCGGCAATAATATCTAAAATCCCGGACAATTGTATCACCTCAAAACCCATTTGTGACATTGTAACACAAGAAAAAATCAGATGCAACCTTTTGCTTGCAATGGGAAAAACATGGTGGTAAAGTTTTGATGGCCCGGCACCCCGGTGACTACCGTGCCATCCGCAGTGCTTTTACGAAACGGTGCATTATGAAATCCTCAATCCACACCGTGGGTAAACAACGAAGCCGGGCTTAGCCCGGCTTCAACGACTACTTGGATACCAGCAATCCTCTTCAAACAGCAGATCGTCCAGATCAATTGGGGTGTTTTCTGTTTCCATAGCTTCGCTCCTTTCTGCAATACTGCTGACAGTATATGCCCGTAGGGGTAAAAAATGTGTCTTCTTTCGGTTGACACAAAGACTTTTTTTCGGTACAATGCAATCGTTGATATGCGCCCGTAGCTCAGCTGGATAGAGCATCCGCCTCCTAAGCGGAAGGTCGCGCGTTCGAATCGCGCCGGGCGTGCCAAAAGCGGCGAAATAGATTTCGCCTAAGATAAGAGATAATAGATAATATTGAATAGATAAAAGATATAATTCGGTCTTCCACCGCTTTATCTATTCTTTATTATCTATTCTCTTTTATCTATTATCTAATGAGGAGACTGCCAAAATGGCACAAAAAAGCATTTTAATTGATAAATCTTTATTATTCGCAGCCCGCATTGTCAAGCTCAATAAATATCTCGTTAAAGAAAAGCGGGAAACAATCATTTCCAAGCAAATCATTCGTTCTGCCACTTCCATCGGTGCAAACGCAAATGAAGCAATATATGGCATAAGCAAAGCAGATTTTATTGCTAAACTCCAAATTTCTCTGAAAGAAACAGCAGAAACAGAATATTGGCTGCGTCTGCTGATTTTGTCTGAATACATAACTGAACAAGAAGGCAATTCTCTGCTTACCGATTGCCTTGAGATCAAGCGAATTCTTGTTTCAACGCTAAACACTGCGAAGGAAAACAAATAGCGGCGAGATGAATCTCGCCTAAAAGAAGAAAGAAGAGAGAATAAATAAGAAATAATAAAAGTGGATTGGTTTCGCCGCTTTATCTATTCTTTATTATCTATTCTCTTTTATCTATTATCTAATGAGGAGACTGCCAAAACGCAAGCCATTTGGCTTGCGTTTTTTGCGTTCCCTCTTTACAGAATGGGAATAATAGGCTATAATACACTGGAATTGTTATGATTTGAGGAGTACTCTATGAATATTGAATTTGATGCTTATAAGCAAAAGCTGAACGAGATGAAGCCTGCGCTGGATGATTTGGCAGCATCTCTTAACTTAGAGGGTCTGCGCAATGAGCTGGAACGGCTTCATGCCATGCAGGAGGCGCCCGGCTTTTGGGATAACCCGGAAAAGAGCCAGCAGATCGTGATGAAGACCAAGGCTGCTGAAAATAAGCTTGAAAAGTATGCCCAGATGACCGGCCTGTGGGATGACCTTTTCACCATTTGCGAAATGGCTGCCGAGGAGGATGACGACTCCATGCTCGACGAGCTGAAGGATGGTTTTAAGACCCTCAGCGATGATATGGAGCGCTGCCGCCTGCAGACCCTGCTTACCGGTAACTACGATGGCAATAACGCCATGGTGTCCTTCCAGGCTGGCGCCGGCGGCACCGAGGCTCAGGACTGGTGCCAGATGCTCTACCGTATGTATACCCGTTGGGCAGAGGCCCACGGCTATAGCTATAAGATTATGGACTATCAGGAGGGTGACGAGGCCGGCCTTAAGAGAGCCGATATCCTCATTGAGGGTGAAAATGCCTATGGCTTCCTGAAGGGCGAGAACGGTGTTCACCGCCTGGTGCGCGTATCTCCTTTTGATGCCAATGCCCGTCGGCAGACATCCTTTGCCGCCATCGAGGTAATTCCCGATATTCAGGACGACAGCCAGGATGTGGAAATCAAGGCGGAGGACTACGAAATGCAGGTGTTCCGTTCCTCCGGCGCCGGCGGTCAGCACATTAATAAGACCAGCTCCGCCGTTCGCCTCATTCACAAGGCTACCGGCATCGTGGTTGCCTGTCAGACTGAGCGCAGCCAGTTCCAAAACAAGGAAAACTGCTTGCGTATGCTCCGCAGCAAGCTGGTGGAAATCAAGGAACGGGAACACCTGGACAAGATTTCTGATATTAAGGGCGTGCAAAAGAAAATTGAGTGGGGCAGCCAAATCCGCAACTATGTGTTTATGCCCTATACTCTGGTTAAAGACACCCGTACCGGCTGTGAAACCTCCAATGTAAACTCCGTTATGGATGGCGCTTTGGACCCCTTTATCAATGCTTATCTGACCTGTCTTGCCACCGGAAACTGGGTAACTAAGTAATAAACCTTAGAAAATCCAATAAAACACTTGCTTTTTGAAAACGGCTGTGTTACAATACTTTGGCTTATTGATCCGGCAGACCCGGAATGCTACATTTATAATCCTTTAGGAGGTTACAAATATGTGGGAAACCATTTTCACCATTTTGGAAGTGATTGCCAGCGTTGCTCTGCTGCTGGTGGTGCTGCTGCAGTCCGGTAAGGAAGCCGGCCTGGGCGCAATTTCCGGTAACAGCGATTCTTATATGAATAAGAGCAAGACGGTTGGTATGGATAAGTTCCTGGCTTCTGCCACCAAGTGGGTTGCTCTGGTTTGGGTTGCTGTGACCTTGCTGCTGTGCCTGTTTTAAACTGCAAAAAGACCGTCCGCCGGACGGTCTTTTTTATCAAAAGGAGATGCAATTATGGAAGCAATGAAGCTTTCCGGGCTTAAGCCCCAAAATGTGTTTTATTATTTTGAAAAGCTGTGCGCCATTCCCCATGGCTCCGGAAATACCAAGGCCATCAGTGATTATTTGGCAGAGTTTGCCAAGGAGCATAATTTGCGGCACATTCAGGACCAGCTGAATAATGTAATAATCTTTGCTCCGGCAAGCCCCGGCTATGAAGACCATGCGCCGGTGATTATTCAGGGGCATATGGATATGGTTTGCGAAAAGGATGCCGATTGTTTCCTGGATATGGAAAAAGACGGCCTGGATGTTATGCACGATGGCGAATATGTTTTTGCCAAAGGTACGACCCTGGGCGGTGACGACGGCATTGCGGTTGCTTATGCCTTGGCTATCTTGGCAGATAACACCATTGTCCATCCCGCGTTGGAAGTGGTGGTCACCGTGGATGAGGAAACCGGTATGGACGGTGCGGCAGGCATTGACCTGAGCTGCCTTAAGGGTAGGAAGCTTTTGAATATCGACTCGGAGGAAGAGGGCATTTTGACAGTGTCCTGTGCCGGCGGTGCCAAGAGTACCGTAGCCTTGCCCCTTGCCCGTCGGGCAGTGTACGGCCCTTGCATCAAGCTGGTGGTGGAGAATTTGCAGGGCGGTCACTCCGGTGTGGAAATCCACAAGCGTCTTGCCAACGCCAACAAGATGATGGGCGTGCTGCTTCATAGAGTCCGTGAGCTGATGCCCCTGTGCCTTACCAAATTGGAGGGCGGCGCTAAGGATAATGCCATTCCCCGTTCCTGTGAGGCTACCATGGTGGCTATGGGTATGAATTTAGAGCGCATTAACAGCATTTGCGATGCCCTGCAGCAGGAGATTCGCAGCAATTTTGACGAACCGGAGGCCATTGTCCGGGGCGAGGACGTGGATGCCCTGGGCGGCAATGCCCTGAGCGCAGAAGATACCGACCGGGTAATCAAGTTGCTAAATGAAGCCCCCAACGGCGTGCAAAGCTGGAGTGAGGATATTCCCGGCCTGGTGCAAACCAGCCTGAATCTTGGCATTATGAATCTTGCTGACAGCTTCTGTATGACCTTTGCAGTGCGCAGCAGTGTCAATACAGAAAAGGAAGCCCTTCTCAAGGCCCTTGCTGACCTGGCAGCCAACTACCGGGGTGAATATACCCAACGGGGTGAGTACCCTGCCTGGGAGTATAAAAAGGATTCCCAGCTGCGGGATACCATGGTAAATACCTATGAAAAGCTTTATGGGGAAAAGCCTCAGGTGGTGGCCATCCACGCAGGCCTGGAATGTGGTCTTTTGGGCGAAAAGCTGCCGGGCCTTGACTGCGTTTCCTTTGGCCCTGACATGAAAGATATCCATACCAGCCGTGAAAAGCTGAATATTGCCTCCACGGAGCGCACCTGGAATTATCTGCTGGAAGTGCTCAAAGCTCTGTAATTAAACTGCCTGAGAAGCTTCTCAGGCAGTTTTTTTAATGAGCTTCCATAGCCACAAAAAGTCCCGTTTGCCAACTACATTCATCAGCACCATCAGGCTTATCAGCACTGCCGGAAAGGTAAGGGCTTTGGCAGTTGTGGACGGCACAAAGCTGCATATGCACAGGCTTAAGCCGCAGCATATGAGCATCAACGCCGGTGTGCGGAAGGAAAGCTCCGTTTTTGTGATTTTCAGCAGCCGCCTCAGGCTTAGGATGAAGTTTAGCAGATGGGTTATAAGAAAGCTGATAAAATAGCCGTTCATTCCCCAGTGGGGAAGCATAATGAACAAAAGCGCCACGTCCATTGCAGATGTAAGGATGTTATACCGCACGCAGGCGGTTTGCTCCCCAAGCCCCTTGATAATGGCATCGGTGATGGCGTCGCAGTAGAGCATAGGAATCAGCAGGGAAAATAGCTTCAGCAGCTGCCCGGCCTGGGCGCTCCCATAAAGGGTGATGCACAGAGGGTCTGCCAGCAGGAACATCAGCCCTGCAAACAGGCAGGCGTATATCAGGGATACCCGCAGGCTCTTTGTAGTGAGATAGCGAATGCGCTTTTGGCTGCCGGCTGCCCGGCACCTTGCCATTTCCGGAATCAGAAGCTCTGCTAAGGAAAACAAAATAGCAGCCGGGAACATAAGCACCGGGAACACCATTCCTGTAACAATACCGAAGGCGGCCAGGGGATCACGCACACGGGAGCAAAGACTCAGCCGCTTTGGCACCATCAGATTTTCCGTGGTGTTCAGCCCTGCTTTCACATCATCGGCCAGTGCAAGGGGCAGGGCAGTGCGGCATAGCCGCTTGGCCATTGGCACAGGGGCACCGGAGCTGTGGGCAATCCGCCTGCTGCATATAGCAAGGCTTATCAGGGTAAGGCAGGCGCCAACGCCGCTGCCTGCAATCACGCTTTGGCAGGCAAGGGCCGGGTCATCTCCTGCCCACAGGGCAAGCAGGGCCACCGTTACACCCATGGAGCAAAGCTGCTCGGCAATTTCCACCGAAGCCAGTGTCCCAATGCGCCCCCGGGCGGTAAAATAGCCGGTCATCACACCGCAGGCACAGGTTACCGGCAGGAACAACGCAAAAAGCCGCAGAGCATCCACGGTGCGGCTGTCGCCGATCCATTGACCGGCAATCACAGGCGCAAAGAAATAAAGCAGGATAGATACCGTGCCGCTGAAGAGTAAACTGTATGTAAAGCAGCCGCCCAATACCCACCGCAAATTCCTGGGCGTTTTGTGGCCCACTTCTTCAGCAGTCAGATACATAGTTGCCGTGCGTATGCCGCCCATACCTGCGGTCATGGCCAGCATCCCTACAGACAGCACCAGCTGCAACAGACCAATGCCTGCCGCGCCGATTCTCCCCGATAGATATACCTGAAAGGATGTGGATATGAGCCTGAGCAGCAGGTTCACTCCGGTAAGCATAAGCGCGCTATAGAAAATCGGTTTTTTACCGGACAAAACAATCACCCCTTGTCCAGCTTATGTGGACAAGGGGTTGTTTATGACCTTGCAGTGCATTCCCAGGGGACACTCTGCGCACTTGGGAGACCGGGCGGTGCAGATATCTCTGCCAAAAAGAACAATCCTGTGACAAAAGTCGCTGCTTTCTTCAGGCGGCAGAATGGCGCGCAGCTGCCGTTCCACCTTTTCAGGATCTGCTCCTTCGGAAAGACCCAGCCTGCCGCATATGCGGATGCAGTGGGTATCGCACACCACGCTGCCGGGCTGAGCGTACAGGTCACCCAACAGCAGGTTTGCCGTCTTTCTGCCTACGCCGGGCAGCTTCAAAAGAGCTTCCATAGAGTTCGGCACTTTGCCGCCGTGTTTCTCAATGAGCATCTGGCAGGCCAGCACAATGTCCTTTGCCTTTTGCCGGAAGAAGCCGCAGGAATGGATGATGCGTTCTACATCGGTGATATCAGCCATTGCCATAGCCTCCAGGGTGGGGTAGGTGGCAAAAAGCTCCGGTGTAACGAGGTTTACCCGGGCATCGGTGCATTGGGCGGATAGCCGCACGGCAATCATCAGCTCATAGTCCTTTTCATAGTGCAGGGCGCATGGCGCATCCGGATAGCGCTCTTTAAGCGCCTGGATGATATGGTCAACTTTCTTTTTCATAGTAAAATGCCTTTTTCTTTTATCATATCACAGGGGCGAAAAAATGAAAAGCAATTTTTTCACCCGGTCAGGCTTACCGGGATAAAATGACATAGCGGCTTTTGCAGCCGCTTGGCTTTGGGCGGCGGCATAAAAGCCGGCTGTGCCGCTGCCCGGCTTGGGCTAACTTTCCTCCGGCAGGATTTCTGCCGTTAGGGCAGACACCTCGTAGGCGGTGCGCTCCTGGGCGCCTTCCTCGGTAAGCTTGGTGTAAATGCGGCTTTGCAGCCGCCCCTGCACCTGCAGGATATCCCGGGTGTGACAGGAAGCCACCTCCTGGGCAATCCTGCCCCACAGAATGCAGGGGATATAGTCAGCCCGGTGGAAAGCCCGGGGCACTGCCAGCATTACATCGCAGATTTGCCGTCCCAAAGGCGTTCTGCGGTAGGTGGGCTCCCTGCATAATGGCCCTTGCAGCAGCACCTCGTTGATGGGTGGCCCGTCCTCAACTACTATATCGCCGGCAAACACAAATATGAGCAGCCTGCGAACACCGTCGACGCGTATGTTGTGGGAACGCAGCTGCCCGGTTACTGTGAGCATGGACCCTGCAGTTGGATCAATCCGGTCCAATATGTGCTCCTGCGCCACCACCGGCAGCAGGTCGATTGCTCCGGATAGCCTTGGGACTTCCAGGGTGAATCTGTAAAACTTTCGTTCATGATTTTCGTGGGAGAATACGGGTAGCCCCTGCAGGCTGCCCCGAAGCGTGATGTTGTTGACTGTATGTTCCATAGTATCACCTCAAATTTGCAAAGCTATGGAACATCCTATGCGCAAAAGGATAAAGAATGACCCGGCAGGTCCTCCTGCCGGGCACTTTCATTTGCGCTTAAACAGAAAATAAATCAGGTAGCCTATACAAAAGCCTGCCATATTGAGAATCAGGTCGTCCACATCAAAAACGCCCAGCAGGCTGAAAAGCTGTGTCAGCTCTACAGCCAAAAGAATCAGCAGCCCCTTCAGGGCAAACCGCCAGAAGGGCCGGAAGCTTGTAAATATCCGGGGCAGCAGATAGCCTGCCGGCACAAACAGAAATAGATTGCCCACCAGATTCCGCAGGCACAGCCAGTAATCCGGATGCCCGGGGCAGTGCAGCACCACATATAAAAAAGTGCGAATGGTGTAAAAGGGCGTGGTAACCAGGTTGTTTTTTACCTGATCCCAGTAAGGAATATTGGGGTTGACACCCCGACCTCTGCCGTACAGCAGCCATAGCATCACTGCACAGTAAACAAGGAACAAAAACCGCCATAAAGGCTGGGTATTCAGCTTTTTTCTTGCCATATTTACCTGCCCTTCTTTTTGCCCGGATGCCGGGTGGGCAGTTTACGGGGCAGCTTGGGTGGTGTGTGATTGGGCGTTCTGGGGGGAATGGCACGAATCAGGCACTTGGGGCCTGAGCCAATCAGGTCTGTCCGCCCGGCCTTCATAAGCGCCTCTTTCACAAGATAATAGTTTTTGGGGTTTCGATATTGGATCAGCGCCCGTTGCATGGCCTTTTCGTGGGGGTCGGTGGGTACATATACCTTTTGCATTGTACGGGGATCAATGCCGGTGTAGTACATTACAGACGACAGGGTGGAGGGCGTAGGATAAAAATCCTGCACCTGCTCCGGGTTGTAACCCATTTCCCGGATGTACTCTGCCAACGCGATGGCTTCGGTCAGGGTAGAGCCGGGGTGGCTGGACATCAGGTAAGGCACCAGGAACTGATTCATACCGTATTGCTTGTTAAGGGCATAATATTTATCCACAAACCGGTTGTAAACCGCATTCCGGGGCTTGCCCATCAGGTCAAGCACCTTGTCAGAAACGTGCTCCGGTGCAACCTTAAGCTGACCGGAAATGTGATACTGTACCAGTTCTTTGAAGAAGGTGTCCTTTTTGTCGGCCAAAAGATAATCAAAACGAATGCCGCTGCGCACAAACACTTTCTTTACTCCCGGCAGCTTGCGCAGCTTGCGAAGCAGGCAGATGTAGTCAGAGTGGTCGGCCTTCATGTTCTTGCAGGGGGTGGGATATAGGCACTGCCTGCCACCGCAAGCACCCTTGGTCAGCTGCTTTTCGCAGGCCGGGTGGCGGAAGTTGGCGGTGGGGCCGCCTACATCGTGAATATAGCCCTTAAAATCCGGGTCCTTTGTCATAAGCTCTGCTTCTGCCAAAATGGATTCGTGGCGTCGGGTCTGAATGATGCGGCCTTGATGGAAGGTCAGCGCGCAGAAGGAGCAAGCGCCAAAACAGCCCCGATTGCTCACCAGGCTGAATTTAACCTCCTCAATGGCAGGCACACCGCCCAATTTTTCGTAGCTGGGGTGATAAGCGCGGCAGTAGGGCAGGGCATATACGGCATCCATTTCTTCTGTGGTCAGAGGCTTCTGCGGAGGATTTTGCACCACATATTCCTTGCCGTAGGGCTCTGCTAAGCGCTTGGCGGTAAAGGGGTCGCAGTTGCCGTACTGAAGACGAAAACTCTCAGCGTACAGCCGCTTGTTTTCCTTCATCTTTTCGTAGTCCGGCAGTATAATGGTTGGCAGGCTTTCGTCAAGTGCGCTGCAGCGGTAGGCAGTGCCGTCAATGTAGGTGATGTCCTTTACATCCATACCGCTATTGAGGGCATCGGCAATCTCCACAACGCTCTTTTCTCCCATGCCGTACATGAGTAGGTCTGCCTGAGAGTCAAGCAGTATGGAGCGCTTTAAGCTTTCAGACCAGTAGTCGTAGTGAGCCAGCCGCCGCAGGCTGGCTTCAATGCCGCCAATGATAATGGGGCTATCCTTGTAAGTCCTGCGAATGAGGTTACAATATACAGTGGTGGCATAGTCCGGCCGCTTGCCCATCACCCCACCGGGAGTAAAGGCGTCGGTTTTCCGCTTGTGCTTACTGACGGAGTAGTGATTCACCATGGAATCCATATTGCCGCCGGTAACCAAAAAGCCCAAACGGGGCTTGCCGTAAATATCGATGGACTTAGGATTCTTCCAGTCCGGCTGGGAGATAATGCCCACCTTGTAGCCGGCATTTTCCAAAACCCGGCTGATAATGGCGTGACCAAAGGAGGGGTGATCCACATAGGCATCGGCAATCACATACACAAAGTCGCACTGCTCCCAGCCCCTGCTTGCCATATCCTGTTTGCAAATAGGCAAAAATTCCATAGTTAACTCCTCTTTGGGTAATCTGCAGTAATATAATTGATATTATCACGGCACAGGAATAAATGCAAGAAAAAGCGTTCTGATGCCGCGCGTTCAAGTCCCGCCCACAAAAACAAAAAACGAGAGGCAAAAGCCTCTCGTTTTTGTTTGGTGCGCGAGGCGGGACTTGAACCCGCATGCCCGGAATGAGCACTAGAACCTGAATCTAGCGAGTCTACCAATTCCACCACTCGCGCATATCACGGAAGGGTGTTCCCAACCGCTTGAATATACTAACACAGGGCGCAAAATTTGTCAACACCTTTTTCGCCTGTTTCTAAAATATATTTGTAACGCTACACCCCCCTCCGGGTTTTTCTTTGTCAATATATTTTCTTTTTTGAAATTGTATGCTATAGTATTTAAAATACGAACCCAAATGCGCAATTAGCTATAAAAAAACGAACTCACAGGAAAGAGGAATAAAGATGAAAAAGCTTAAAATGCACTCTGTCAATAAGGTGGAAGAGAATGTTGCCAAAATCGGTAAACTGTTTCCAAATTGCTTAACAGAGCGGATGAACGAAAATGGTGAAGTGGAGTACGCCATTGATTTTGATATGCTGAAGCAGGAGCTATCCTCTGTGGTTGTTGAAGGCAATGAAGAGCGCTATCAGTTTACCTGGCCGGATAAGAAGAAGTCTATCCTGCTGGCCAATGCACCTATCGCTAAGACCCTGCGCCCTTGCCGTGAGGAAAGTGTGGACTTTGATACCACAGAAAACCTGTACATTGAAGGCGACAATCTGGATGTCTTGAAGCTGCTGCAGGAAACCTACCTTGGCAAGATCAAGATGATCTATATTGATCCTCCTTACAATACGGGTCACGATTTCGTGTATAATGACACATTTAAGCAAGGTATGGATGAATACTTAGATATCAGTGGCCAAATAGATAAAGAAGGAAACAGATTGGTACAGAATAACGAAAGCAATGGTCGTTTTCATACCGATTGGCTAAATATGATTTATTCTAGATTAAAGTTAGCCAAAGATTTGCTGGCAAGTGATGGCGCTATTTTTATTAGTTTGGATGATAATGAAATACAAAATCTTGTGAAATGCTGCGATGAAATTTTTGGTGAAAGCAATCAAATAGGACTAATGACGATAATGAGTAACCCTAGAGGCTCTCAAAATAGCAAACATCTATCTAATATCCACGAGTATATATTGATGTATGCAAAAGACGCATCATTGTTGGAACTTAAAGGCATTGCCAAGAGCGAAGATAGTCTAAGTGAGTTTAACGAGACTGATGAAACAGGTCGAAAATACCGTGCTTTGGGACTGCGCAAACGAGGCGGTGCTTGGAGAAAAGAAGACAGGCCTAATATGTTCTATCCCATCTATGTTAACCCCGAAAACGGTAAATGTAGTATGACTAAGACGAGTGAATTTACAATTGAAGTTATTCCAAAGAGACCAACTGGTGAATTAAGTCGTTGGACTTGGGGTAAAGAAAAATTTGAAGCAGAAAAAGATGTTCTTATTGGCAGAAAAGTAAGCAGAAACGGCGAAACTGACAGTTGGGATATTTTTAGGAAAGATTATATTGATAATGCCGACGGCGAAGAAAAAACAACCAAAGTAAAAACCATTTGGACAGAAAAAGAGACAAATTATCAAAATGCAAAAAATGAGATTAAATCATTGTTTGGCAATTCAGAAGTGTTTGATTTTCCAAAACCCACATATATTGTTCAACAACTTGCTTCGATGATGTATTTGGAAGATAAAGATATTATTTTAGACTTCTTTTCTGGTTCATCTTCAACCGCCCATGCAGTGATGAAAATGAATGCTTTAACTGGTAATACAGTATCATTTATTATGGTTCAAATATCGGAAGCAATTTCTGAAAAATCTCAAGCATATCAATTAGGATATAAAACAATTTGTGAAATTGGCAAGGAGCGTATCCGTCGTGCAGGTAAAGCGATTGTAACTAACAAAAAAGCCGTTGCGGGCGGAAGCGCAAAGTATGCCAATATGCCTAATTGTGGTCTGGATATTGGCTTCCGCGTTTTGAAACTGGACAGCACCAATATGAAGGATGTTTATTACAGTCCTGCTGATTATGAAATGTCTATGTTCGACACGCTGGCAGATAACATCAAGGAAGACCGTACTCCTGAGGATCTGCTGTTCCAGGTAATGCTGGACCTGGGCGTGCTGCTCTCCAGCAAGATTGAAGAAAGCACTATCGCTGGCAAGAAAGTATTCAACGTCGCTGACGGCTTCCTGATGGCTTGCTTCGACGAAAATGTCTCTGACGAGACCATCACCGCTATTGCTAAGCAAAAACCCTATTACTTCGTCATGCGCGACAGTTCCATGGCTTCCGACAGTGTTGCAACGAATTTCGATCAGATTTTTGCAACTTACAGTCCCGATACCGTAAGGAAGGTACTATAATATGTGCGAGTGTATTACGAACTTGTTAACCAAAATATGTCAAGCAATTTGCTCCCTTGGTTGGAATGAGATAGGCACTATAGCAACCGTTGCTGCAGTCATTGTTGCGTTATTTGCCAACAGAAATGCTAACAAACAGTTAAAGGCAGCATTAAAGATCCAAGAACAGGCGAAGAATGTTGATTTGTTTGACAGAAGAGTATCTATATTATCAGATATACAGGAATCTGAGGAAACGCCCGAATTACCATTGCAATTACTATTTGATGAAAGCATTTGTATGTCGTACAGAAAGTTGAGGGAATTTGCAGAATCATCTAATTCCATCTCACATGATATCAGTACTTATACAAACATCATGGTAATGTCAGATGGAGAAGGGGGATACACTTCGCCAATTGCAGAAATAATCGACTTTGAACGTAAACTTGAGGAATCCAATTATCCGACCGATAAAGTCGATGAGTTTAATAAATTATGCGACAAGTATCAAATCACATACAGCGAGACAAATGAAGCCAAAGATGCCAAAGTGTACAATTACAAAGATTTGTCGCGTGAATTATCATTAGCAAACGAAGCTCGCCAAAAGCAAAAAGATGTCCTCATAAGTGCAATGAAAAATTTCATCCAGAAATCGATATCTCCTGTTTGAATTAAGGAGGGTTGTTAATGAAATTTAATTTCAAAATACAACAATATCAGACCGATGCTGTTGAAGCGGTTGCGCGCGTATTCAACGGCCAGGGTCACTATGACAAAATCAGCTATATCCGGGATCTTGGTAAGAAAAAGGCCAATCAGCAGATGGGCATTCTTGCAGAAGATGAATTCGGTGAAGTGCTGGATCTGGACAGCGATACCGGTTATAAGAATGAGATGGTTGAACTGTCTGACGAGCAGATTCTGAAGAACATTCAGCAGCTGCAGAATGAGAACAACATCAAAATGTCCACCAGTCTTGTGAAAGACATGGGTAGATGTTCTCTGGATATTGAAATGGAGACCGGTACCGGCAAGACCTATGTGTACATCAAGACTATGTTCGAGCTGAATAAGCGTTATGGCTGGAGCAAGTTCATCGTGGTGGTGCCCAGTATTGCTATCCGTGAAGGTGTGAAAAAGTCTTTTGAGATTACTGCTGACCATTTTATGGAGCACTATGGTAAGAAGGCACGGTTCTTTATCTACAACAGCTCTAACCTGAACCAGTTGGATAATTTTTCCTCCTGCTCCGGCATCAATGTCATGATCATCAACACCCAGGCTTTTGCATCTTCCCTGAAGGAAGACGGCAAGAGCAAGGAAGCCAGAATTATCTACTCCAAGCGCGATGAATTTGGCTCCCGGCGGCCTATTGATGTTATCAAGGCAAACCGTCCTATTATCATTTTGGACGAGCCTCAGAAGATGGGTGGCGATGTGACACAGAAGGCGCTGAAGAACTTTAATCCTCTGTTCACTTTGAACTACTCTGCAACCCACGCCAAGCAACACAACCTTGTGTATGTGTTGGATGCGCTGGATGCGTTTAACAAGCGGCTGGTTAAGAAGATCGAGGTTAAGGGCTTTGAAGTCAAGAACTTCCGTGGCACGGACAAGTATCTCTATTTGGAACAGATCGTTCTGTCAAGCAAAAAGCCGCCTATGGCAAAGCTGGAGCTGGAAATTGGCTACAATAAGAGTATCAACCGCGAGACCCGTATCTTGGGTGTAGGCGACAATCTGTTCTATGTCTCCCAGGAGATGGAGCAGTACAAGGGCTTTGTTATTTCTGAGATTGACCCTATTCGTGGCTGTGTAACCTTTACCAATGGTGAAACTATCTATACTGGCGATGTTGTGGGCGATGTTTCTGAAAAGGATATGCGTCGGATCCAGATCCGCGAAACAATTCTCTCCCACTTTGAGAAGGAAGAGAAGCTCTATAACCAGGGCATCAAGACGCTTTCCTTGTTCTTCATCGATGAAGTCTCCAAGTATCGTCAGTATGACGAAAACGGCGACGAGGTCCTGGGTGAGTATGGCAAGATGTTTGAAGAGGAATATCTGGATATTCTGAATCAGAACCTGACTATGTTTGACTCTGCTTATCAGAAGTATCTGCGTTCTACCGCAGACGAAATCAGCCGTATTCACAAGGGTTACTTTAGTATTGACAAGAAGACCGGTCGCGCAGTGAACAGTAGTGCAAACAAAGAAGGTTTTGACGACAAAGACATTTCTGCCTACGATTTGATTCTGAAGAATAAGGAACGCCTGCTGAGCTTTGAGGAACCGACCCGGTTTATCTTCTCCCACTCTGCCCTCCGTGAAGGCTGGGATAACCCCAATGTGTTCCAGATCTGTACATTGCGGCATACGGACAGCACAACCGCAAAACGACAGGAAGTTGGCCGTGGTCTGCGTCTGTGCGTCAATCAGGCAGGCAACCGAATGGATACAGAGACTTGCGGCGAAACTGTCCACGATATCAATGTGCTGACGGTCATTGCAAACGAAAGCTACAAGGACTTTGTTTCTGCGTTGCAGTCTGATATTAAGACAATGCTATACGATCGTCCTCTGACTGCTACCAGCGAATACTTTACCGGTAAGTTCGTTCAGGTTGACGGCGTGCAGACTATGATCGATGCCAAGGTCGCAAACTCTATCGAATTTTATCTCATTGCCAACGGCTATGTGGATATGGACAGAAAGGTTACAGACAAGTATCGCAGCGATTTGGCTGCTGGAACACTTGCTCCTATGCCCTTTGATATTGCGCATATGGGTAATGGCATCCATAAGCTTGTGCAGGCGGTGTTTGACGAAAGCGTCCTGAAGGATATGATCTCCAACGGCCACGACACCAAAGTGACGGATAATCCTTTGAATGACAATTTCTACAAAAAGGAATTCCAGACACTTTGGAACTACATCAACCACAAGTATGCTTATACTGTTTCTTTTGACAGCGAAGAGTTGATTCAAAAGGCTATCGCTCATATTGAAGAAAAACTGGTTGTTTCACAGCTGCAGTATACCACCTCTGTGGGTCAGCAAAAAGCACATATGAACGAGCACGAAGTAGAACGCGGAGATTCCTTCAAAACCGCTAAGACCCGTACCCAGACCTTGCAGCACGCAGAATCTAGTCGGGTCAAATACGATCTGATCGGTAAGATTGCAGAGGGCACTGTTCTGACTCGTCGTACCGTTGCTAAGATTTTGTCTGGCCTGCGTGTGGATACAGTTCACAACTTCAAGAACAATCCGGAAGAGTTTATTTCCAAGGTCATAAAGTTGATCAACGAGCAGAAAGCCACTATGATCGTGGATCATATTTCCTACGACGAGACCAGCGGGACCTACGACAGTGCGATCTTCACTGCAGAGAAAAGCGGTCAACCCGTTGACAAAGCATTTAAAGCAAACAAAGCAATTCAGGACTATGTGTTCACCGATGGTTCTGCCGAGAAGAGCATCGAAAGACGGTTTGCAGAAGATTTGGATACAGCTGAGGAAGTTTGTGTATATGCCAAACTACCTAAAGGCTTCCACATTCCCACACCAGTGGGCAACTACTCTCCGGACTGGGCAATTGCCTTTAATGAGGGCAGTGTAAAGCACATCTTCTTTATTGCAGAAACCAAGGGCACAATGGAAAGCCTGAACCTGCGCCCCATTGAGCAGGCGAAGATTGCTTGCGCCAAGAAGCTCTTTAATGAGATATCTACCAATAATGTGAGATATCACGATGTTGATAGCTACCAGAGCTTACTGACCATAATGAATAAGCTATAAGTAAGAGGGGCACGATAATGTGCCCCTCTTGCTTTTGCAAATATTTTCTTTTCTTATTGCATTTATTTTCTATGTGTTGTATGATGTAGCCGCATATTAGGCTGGGAAGCCTCGGGCAGGAGAGAGAAATGGTTATTCAGTTTATTAAGAAAAATGCCGTGGTGCTCATTGCGTTTTTGGCAGCGGTGGTTACGGCATTTATTGTGCCGCCGGATGCAGAATATTTAGGCTACTTTGATTTTAAGACTCTGACTTGTTTGTTCTGCGTGCTGGCAGTGGTGTGTGCTCTTAAGAACATTCAGTTCTTTTATATTTTGGCAAAGAAGATTGTGGAGCTTTTTCGCAACGCCCGGCTTGCGATCCTTGCGCTGGTGTACATCACCTTTATCGGCTCTATGCTCATTGCCAACGATATGGCCCTTTTAACCTTTTTGCCCCTGGGTTATTTTGTGCTTAATACCACTGACAAGCGTGGATATATGGCATTTACCTACATTATGCAAAACATTGCCGCCAACCTTGGCGGTATGCTCACCCCTTTTGGCAATCCCCAGAATCTTTACTTATATTCCTATTTCAATATCCCCGACGGTGAATTTGTGCAGATTATGCTGCCGCCCTTTGTGGTGTCGGTGCTGCTGATTACCCTGTGCTGCTTTATTTTTGTAAAGCCTGAGCCATTGCGTATGCAGAGCCAGCCGGCAAAGCTGCCTGCAGGCAGAACGGCGCTGTACCTCGGGCTGTTTGTCCTTGCCATTGCCATTGTGTTCCGGGGTATTCCTTATTGGATTGGCCTTATTATCATCCCGGCAGTGCTTCTGTTTGCTGACCGAAAGGCACTAAAAGCGGTGGATTACCCCTTGCTTCTCACCTTTGCATTTTTCTTTGTGTTTGCCGGGAATATGGCCCGTATACCTGCGGTGCGGCAGCTTTTCTCCTGGCTTTTGGAGCAAAGCACTTTCCTGTTTAGCGTTGCTTCCTGCCAGGTTATCAGCAATGTGCCTTCGGCAATTCTCCTTTCCCAATTTACAGAAAACTACCGGGAGCTTCTGCTGGGTGTGAATATCGGTGGCGTGGGTACGCTTATTTCCTCCCTTGCAAGCCTGATTACCTTCCGGGAATACACCAAACGCAACCCCGGCAAAACCGGCTATTATATGCTCCTGTTCACCGGCTTTAATGTGGCGTTTTTGGCGCTGCTTACTGCCTTTGTGCTACTGTTTTAATATCAAAAGCGCCTGTGGTTTCCACAGGCGCTTTTGCACATTTTGTCGTTCTTCTACCGAGCAAGAGGGCAGAGGGGCGGCAGAGACAAACAAAACGAGCCTGTCGGCGTACATAGGTACGGTAAGGCTAGTTTTGTGCAGTATGTCAAAATGGCTTGCAAAGCAAGCCATTTTGACGGTCTGTCGTTCCTGTGCACTCGTATTTTTATACGTTGAACAAGAAGTTGACTATATCTCCGTCCTTCATCACATATTCTTTTCCTTCACTGCGGACCTTGCCAAGGCTCTTGGCATTGGCCATGGTGCCGCATTCCTTCATATCATTAAAGGCAATCACTTCTGCCCGGATGAAGCCGCGTTCAAAGTCCGTATGGATTTTGCCGGCAGCCTGGGGCGCCTTAGTACCCTTTTTGATGGTCCAGGCGCGGCACTCGTCAGTGCCTGCGGTGAGGAAGGAGATAAGGCCAAGCAGGGCATAGGAGCTGCGGATGAGCTTATCGAGGCCCGACTCATTAACGCCCAGCTCTTCCATAAACATAGCCTTTTCCTCGGGGTCATCCAGCTCAGCGATGTCTGCCTCCAGCTTGGCGCAAAAGGGAATCAGCTGGCTGCCTTCCTCGTCGGCCAGGGCCTTAACTGCCATATAATGGCGGTTATTTTCCGGCTCGTTGATTTCGTTTTCTGCCAGGTTTGCCACATAAATGGTCTTTTTCAGGGTCAGCAGGTCAGAGGTGGCAATGATGGCCATATCCTCGGCATCGTCGGTAAAGGTGCGGGCAAGCTTGCCTTCGTTCAGGTGCTCCAAAAGCTTTGCAAACAGCTCAGCCTCCCGGGCAAACTTTTTGTCGCCGCCCTTCATGGCCTTTTGGGCTTTGTCGATGCGGCGCTCCACCATTTCCATATCTGCCATCACCAGCTCAAGATTGATGATTTCGATATCCCGCAGGGGGTCGGTGCTGCCTTCCACGTGGGTCACATTGCTGTCTTCAAAGCATCTTACCACATGGACAATGGCATCGGTAGTGCGGATGTTGGAAAGGAACTTGTTGCCCAGACCCTCGCCCTTGGATGCGCCCTTGACTAAACCTGCGATGTCCACAAATTCAATCACCGCCGGGGTGGTCTTCTTGGGGGTATAAAAATCGCTGAGCCACTGCAGCCGCTCGTCGGGAACGCTCACCACACCCACGTTGGGATCAATGGTGCAGAAGGCATAGTTATCAGCCGGCACGCCGGCATTGGTGATAGCATTAAACAGGGTGGACTTGCCCACATTTGGCAGTCCTACGATACCTAATTTCATTTGTGTATCTCCTTATGGTTCAATTATTGTTCTATTATAGTACAAGAATGGCTTTTTTTCAATAGATTCATGAATATATATTTCATCTGATAGAGGAAGCGCAAAAGGTATTCAGGCATAAGCGTGCCCAGTTTGCCAGGGTGATGTTTCTGGTAGGGAAGGCCTGCTCCGTTCGCCGGCGATCCAGTGCGTTTAGTTCATCGAGCTTGATTTCCAGTTTGACCTGAAGCTCAGCCTTCGTCTTTCCGTAAATGTGCGTGAAAACATGGAACGGGCGATCTATAAGAAAATATGAAATTAACCGCTGAGGAATCTTGCGAAACCTCAGCGGCGTTTTTATGTTTATTTATCAGGGAACTCCCATAGGACCTCACGGATGATTTCACTGACTGTAGGATGGGGGAAGATGATCTGTCGGCCATCGGTAACACGGAACTGGGTTTCCAGCATCTGTGCGCAGCCCCAGATCATTTCACCTGCATAAGCACCAATTAAATGAACGCCCAGGATCAAGCGAGTCTTCTTGTTCACAATAATCTTACACAGACCGTCTGCGCCTTCATTCTCCGCCACAAAGCGGCCGGAGTACATCATAGACAGCTTTTTGATTTCGACTTCTCTACCCTTTTCCTTGCACTCCTGCTCGGTCAAGCCAACAGATGCCACCTCAGGCATCGTGTAGATCACAGAGGGATTTGCGTGGTAGCGCCATCCATTTAGCTATTGTATGGCACTTTTTCATATGTGAGAAATGTGATGTCATCACAGTACAGTGTCAAAAGCGGTGATATAATGAGGCTACAAAGAAAAAAGGAGGACGTAAATATGTCTGCTATCAATATCAATAAAAACAATTTTCAAAATGAAGTATGATCAGTAAATGAAAAGGAGGGCGTAAAAATGAAAATTAATGATTGGCTCCGTCCACTGTTGTTTGCCATAGGCGGTGGGCTTGTGGGACTTGGATATTATTATGCCGTTGGTTGTTCGACAGGTAGCTGTCCGATCACATCAAATCCCATTATT
>JAZMZJ010000026.1:0-4603 GCA_045585915.1 Faecousia sp.
GGTGGCCTGGGTGGTGGAGAACATGTATCTAAACGTGTTCATCTACAAAATGTTCGGGGCCAGTGCCTCGGCCATTTCCACCATGGTGGCGGCCTCGGCGGTGTCCGCCACGCTGACCACCATCTTTATCGGCGCGCTTTCCGACAAGCTGGGCAAGCGCAAGCTGTTTATCTGCGGCGGCTATCTGTGCTGGGGCGTGTCCATACTGTGCTTCGGCTTTGTGCGGATGGATATTTTGTCCGCCTTTGTACCTACTGCGCAGGCAATGTCCCTGGGCATCAGTCTGGTAATTATTTTGGATTGCGTAATGACCTTTTTTGGTTCCTCTGCCAACGATGCCTGCTTCAACGCCTGGCTGACCGATGCCACCGACGAACGCAGCCGTGGCGCGGTTGAGGGCATCAATGCCATGATGCCCCTGGTTGCCATTTTGGTGGTGTTTGGCGGCTTTATGGGCTTTGACCAGAGTCTGCCGGATACCTGGACGGTTATTTTTTGTATCATTGGCGGCGTGGTGCTGCTCATTGGCATTTTGGGCTTTTTCCTTATTGAAGAGCCGAAAATGGACCGCACCGGCAACGAAAACTATTTCAAAAACATTTTCTATGGCTTTCGCCCCAAGGTAATTGGCGCCAATAAGCCCTTGTACCTGGCGTTGGTTGCCTATGCGCTGTTTGGCATTTCCATTCAGATTTTTATGCCCTATCTCATTATTTACTATGAAGTTTCTCTGCAGATGACGAACTATGTGCTGGTCTTTGCGCCTGCCATTATTTTGGCTGCGGTGTTCACCTTCTTTTATGGGCGTCTTTATGACCGCAAGGGCTTTGGCTTTGCGGTGATGCCCAGCCTGGGGCTGCTGATGGCAGGCTATGTGCTGCTATATTTCTTTAAGGATATGGCTATGGTCTTTGTGGGCACCGTGCTGATGCTTTGTGGCTACCTTTCCGGTATGGCTGTGTTTGGCGCAGTAATTCGGGACTTTACCCCGGCCAATAAGGCAGGTATGTTCCAGGGACAGCGGATTGTGGGGCAGGTGCTCATCCCGGGTATCATTGGTCCCATGATTGGTAAGGCTGTACTTGCCGGCGCAGAGACTATTAAAAACAGTGACGGCACAGAGTCATTCAAGCCTAATGAGAACATCTTTATGGCAGCGCTTGTGGCGGCGTTGGTGCTGATGGCCTGCGTAATTCCCATGATGAGCAAGCTGAAAAAGGAGAAAACCAATGATCAATGATCTTTATACTCCTCAGGGTGAAACGGTGACCGAAACTCCCTGGCAGGTTTATCCCCGGCCGCAGTTCAAGCGCAATAGCTACTTGAATCTGAACGGTCGTTGGGACTTTGCGGTGAGTACCGGTAAGCGGTTTCCCCAGTATGACAAAACCATCCTGGTGCCCTTCTGCCCGGAAAGTCTGCTCTCCGGCATCCATGCCCATTATGGCGAAGACACCTTCCTTTATTACCGCCGGGAGCTGACCCTGCCTAAGGATTTTAACCGGGGCCGGGTGCTGCTGCACTTTGGGGCGGTGGACCAGGTGGCAGAGGTATATCTCAACAGGAGAATTGTGGGCAAACATACAGGCGGCTACGAGGCATTTACCATTGATATTACCGATTATTTGCAGCCTAATAATGTGCTGGAGCTTCGGGTGAAGGATGATTTACGCAGCAAGGTGTTGCCTTATGGCAAGCAGACATTGAAACGGGGCGGCATGTGGTATACCCCGGTTTCCGGCATTTGGCAGACGGTATGGGCAGAAAGCGTGCCTGCAAAGCACATTGAGGCCCTGGATATTCAGGTGAGTCTGGAGCAGGCTATAGTGACTGTGACCCCAAAACTTACCGGCACGGTGGTTTTTGAGGGCAGGGAAGTGGCCCTTGTTGATGGCGTGGCGGTGCTGCGCCCGAAAAGGGCAGAGCTCTGGACTCCGGAAAACCCCAAGCTTTACGATTTTTCTGTGGTTTGCGGCGATGACCGGGTGGAATCCTACTTTGCGCTGCGCACTGTGGAAACCAAAATTGTGGATGGCATTCCCCGGCTGTGCCTTAATGGCGAGCCCTATTTCTTCCATGGCCTTTTGGATCAGGGTTATTGGCCCGACGGTCTGTTCACCCCGGCAACTGCGGAGTGTTATGCGCAAGATATTCAGGCTATGAAGGCGCTGGGCTTTAATATGCTGCGCAAGCACATTAAGGTGGAGTCGGAGCAGTTTTACTATGATTGCGACCGGCTGGGCATGGTGGTTTTCCAGGATATGGTCAATAACGGCAAATATAGCTTCCTGGCAGATACCCTGCTGCCTACCCTTGGTGTGCAAAAGATGAAAGACTGCAAGCGCCATAAGAGCGCTGCCTCCCGCAGAGCCTTTTATGAGGGGATGGAGGCCACAGTAAAACAGCTGAAAAACCATCCCAGCATTGTTTACTGGACCATCTTCAACGAAGGCTGGGGTCAGTTCTGCGCCGATAAAGCTTTTGATAAGCTGCTGGAGCTGGATGATAGCCGTATTATCGACAGCACCTCCGGCTGGTTCCGCCGCAATAAGAGCCATGTGGAGAGCCTGCACATTTATTTTGGCTCTTTCGGTAAGCTGAAAGCAAAGGAAAAACCTTTGGTGCTCAGCGAGTTTGGCGGCTATTGCTACCCGGTTGCAGAGCACCTGTTTTGCCCGGATAAGGCCTATGGCTACCGCAATTGTAAGAGCCTGGATATTTATCGCACGGAGCTTGAGGCTCTTTACCGGGAGAAGATCATTCCTGCGGTAGGTAGAGGTTTGTGCGCTGCGGTGTATACCCAGGTGTCCGATGTGGAGGAAGAAATCAACGGCCTTCTGACTTACGACCGTAAGGTGTGTAAGCCGGAGGCGGATAATATGTGCCACCTGGCCAAGGAATTGGCAAAAGCTATCCGGCACGGGCAAGGAGAACCGCAATGAGAATAAGTTATATTTTTAAAAGACTTCTGCATATGGATTATGGCCGTATGCTCAGCAAAATCAATTCCATCCATAAAAAAACCGGCATGGGCCGCATTAAGATTTTTATGGATATGAAGGATTGCGCGGTAAAGTACGGCGCAGGCTATATGGACTATGACCTGTTTGAGATGTATAACCTGACCCATGAGCAGCGGGATACCTATATCACCCGGGGCAGGAACAACGAACTGGTAAGGCAGTATAACGATTTGTCCTATTCCCATTATTTTGATAATAAGGATGAGTTCAACACCCGTTTTGCAGAGTATATTAACCGGCAGTGGGTGCTGCTGGGGGAGGATAACAAGGAACAGGTACTGGAATTCATTCAAAAGCATTCCCCCTTTATCTTTAAGCCTACCGGCGGAATGTGCGGCAAGGGCATCCAAAAGCTTCGCACCGAGGATTTTGAAAGCGCCCAAGGCTGCTACGATTATATGATGAGTCAGGAAGGCACCTACGAGCTGGAGGAGGTTATCCGGCAGCATCCGGCGGTGAGTGCCATCTATCCCCACGCTATCAATACAGTGCGGGCGGTGACCATCTTCAAAGAGGGAAAGGCCCATTTGGTTTGCACCTATTTCCGCATTGGCAATGAGGGCCGCCCTGTGGACAATTTTAACAGCGGTGGTATGGTCACCCCTGTGGATGAGGCCACCGGTATTGTGCTGCAGCCGGCTATTGATAAGAACAAGGTGCTTTATGAAACCCATCCCATGACCGGTACGCCCATTAAGGGCTTCCAATTTCCGGATTGGGATAAGGTGATGGAAATGGTGAAAAAGGCGGCGGCTGAGGTTCCTCAAATGGGCTACTTGGGCTGGGATGTGGCTTTTACCCCCAATGGCCCCTGCCTGGTGGAGGGCAATCATTTTTGCGGCCATGATATTTATCAGCTTCCGGAGCATACCCCGGATAAGATTGGTATTATGCCAAAATTCAGAGTATAAGCAGAACGCCGCCCACCGGGCGGCGTTTATTTTTTGGGGAACAGGCGTTCGAAATGCTCATATAACCATATCCCACCCAAGCTCACCGGCATCCATAAAAGGGAATATTGGGGGCAGATTTGCCCTTTGAAGTTGAGCCGTTTACTGCGGTAATCCCATACCTGATGTTTGCGGTTAAACAAGAGGCCGGCTATCAGCTCTGCGGTGGTGATCAGGACGGAGCCCAGAATTGCCCGGGTAAGAATTGCGTAATTTTTCAGCTTTCCCAACAGTAGAAAGCATATCCCTCCTGTGAGGAACATACTGCTGTGGCTGCGGCCGCGCCACAAAAACTCCAACAGCACATAGGCTGAGCCGCCTGCAAGAAAAAAAGCAAAAGCTTTGGGTATTTTCAAAATTCTCACCTCCCCATCGCTCTCAGCTTTCCACAAAAAATATAGGAAAATGCAAACTTTTCTCTTGACAAACCATAGGACGTTGGATATAATAACAAAGCCTTTGGGGAAACCCAAGGATATGGCGGCGTAACTCAGTTGGTAGAGTACCCGGTTCATACCCGGTCTGTCACCTGTTCAAGTCAGGTCGCCGCTACCAGGCCCGTTGGTCAAGCGGTTAAGACACCGCCCTTTCACGGCGGTAACATGGGTTCGATTCCCGTACGGGTCACCA
>JAZMZJ010000027.1:0-14312 GCA_045585915.1 Faecousia sp.
CGCAACGGGCACAGGTAGCAGTGAAGAATTCACGGGGACCACGGGCGCCTGCCTTGCGAGCGTCACGGCAAGCCTTGCAGCGCTGGGGCTCGTTCTGGAAGCCGCGCTCTGCGTAGAACTCCTGCTCACCAGCGGTGAAAACGAATTCGTTGCCGCACTCTTTGCAAACTAAAGTCTTGTCTTCGTACATTGATTTTACCTCTCTTCGGTTAGATGATGCCCCGTGAAAGACTACCAAAATTTTGTGGTTGTAACCCAGGGTCAGATATTAGCGGAAACATACCGCAAATTGAATTATACACAAAGCTTAACGGTTTGTCAATGCTTCTTTTGGTAAAAATAGGGAAAAACTGACAAAAACGGGGATTTTCCATGGGATTAAATTTCAAAATGTTCCTGTCCGGTGTAGGGAATGTGCAGATGCTCATAGGCAAGGCCGGTGACACAGCGGCCTCGGGGGGTGCGGGTTAAAAAGCCCAGCTGCATCAGGTAAGGCTCATAAACATCTTCCAGGGTGATGGCTTCCTCGCCGATGGTGGCTGCCAGAGTCTCCAGGCCAACGGGGCCACCGCCATAATTGCGGATAATGGCAGTTAGCATTCTGCGGTCAATGGTGTCAAGACCTAAATGGTCCACTTCCAGCCGCTGCAGCGCCAGGTCGGCAGCTTCCTTGGTGATGGTGCCGTCGCCCATAATTTGGGCAAAGTCCCGCACACGGCGCAAAAAGCGGTTGGCAATACGGGGAGTGCCACGGCTGCGTGAAGCAATCTCCATAGCGCCTGCCGGCTCAATGGGCATACCCAGGATGGTTGCAGACCGGGTGACAATACGGGCAAGCTCCTCGGGGGTATACAGCTCAAGGCGCAGGCTCACGCCAAAGCGGTCACGCAGGGGAGCGGAAAGCTGACCTGCCCGGGTGGTGGCGCCCACCAGGGTAAACTTGGGCAAATCCAGGCGGATGGAATTGGCAGAGGGGCCTTTGCCCACAATAATATCGATGGCGAAGTCCTCCATAGCCGGGTATAAAATTTCCTCAACCACTCGGTTTAGCCGGTGAATTTCGTCAATAAACAGGATATCGCCGGGATTTAGGTTGGTGAGCAGGGCGGCCAGGTCACCGGGCTTTTCAATGGCCGGGCCGGAGGTGATGCGGATATTCACGCCCATTTCGTTGGCAATAACTCCTGCCAGGGTGGTTTTACCCAGACCGGGAGGGCCGTAAAGCAGGGTGTGATCCAAAGGCTCATTCCGCAGGCGGGCAGCTTCAATATATACAGAAAGGTTACCCTTAGCCTTTTCCTGACCGGTATAGTCGGCAAGGAGCTTGGGACGCAGGCCAATTTCACCGGCATCCTGAGGGGCAAAGGTGGGGGAAATAATAGGGGAAGTATCCAGTTCCTGAGAGAATTCTAAACTCATAAGACCCTCCAAGTTAATTGAAAATTGAAAGTTGAAAATTGAAAATTACTTTTTTGTGGACTTTACAATAGAGGCCAAAATACTTTCAATTTCCTTGCAATCGGCAAAAATGGACTGAAATTCTGTTTTGCTGAGGTAGCCTGTTTCATATAGTAAACGAAGCCAGTAATCCGTTTCTGTGGCTTCCTTCAATGCGATATTGAGTTTGGATGTGAAATCTGCCCTGCTTTGTGCGTGTTGGGATTCTGCCACATTTGCTCCTACACTGGTGCCGCAACGGAGCAACTGTTTTACCATAACGAATTCGCGTTTTTCTTTTTGTAAGTAATTACAAAGTTTTACAATCCGCAATGCGAAGTGAAAGCTCTTTTCTTGAATAACATTCTTCATAATTTTCAATTTTCAACTTTCAATTCTCAATTCTTCATAACCATCGCTCTGAGGGCGTGGCGGATCAGTTCTTCGGTACTCATATTGGGGTCAGCGCCCTTGAGGGCGGTGGCAGTTTCCGCAGGGGAATAGCCCAGCTCCTGCAAAGCTGCGGTTGCCATTGCCACATTGCTTCCGGAAACAGGGGCGGCTGCGGCAGGCACAGAGAAATCCAGCTCCACAGAGCCGCCGCCGATTTTATCCTTCAGTTCAAGAATAATGCGTTGGGCAATCTTCTTGCCAACGCCCTGGGCGGCGGTGAGAAGCTTTTCGTCCCCGGTCATTACAGCTAAGGTGAAATTCTGCGGACCGGCAGAGAGAATTGCCATCGCGGCCTTGGGTCCCACGCCGTTAACAGTGGTCAGCAGCTCATAGCACCGCTGCTCCTCCCGGCTGGAAAAACCGTAAAGGTCAAAGGCATCCTCCCGGATGGACTCGGTGATAAACAGCTTGGCAGGCTGCCCCATTTTCAGCTGGACGACAGTGAATGCCGTGACCCGGCAGCCGTAGCCCACGCCGCCGCAGTCAATCACGGCAAGCCCCGGCTCTAAAACGGCAACAGTTCCTGAAACATAATAAAGCATAGTAACCTCCTGAATTATCGGCTCTGCAACTGGCTGAGCAGGGAAGTGGACGACCTTGCGTGGCACAGGGCGATGGCGATAGCATCAGCGGCATCGTCGGGCTTGGGCATTTTGGACAGATTCAGAATCCGCTTGGTCATATCCATCACTTGATGCTTGGTGGCATTTCCGTAGCCCACCACTGCCTGCTTGACCTGCATAGGCTTATACTGAAATACGGGAATGCCTGCCTGCCGGATGGCCAGAAGCATAACGCCCCGGCTTTGGGCAACGCCAATGGCGGTGGTCACATTGTGGCCAAAAAACAGCTCTTCAATCGCAACAGCCTCGGGCTTCGCCTCTTGCAAAAGGGAGCGCATATCTTCGTAAATAATTTCCAACCGGGCGGAAAAATCCATACCTGCCGGGGTGGTGATTGCCCCACAGCGCAAAAGTTGGGTTGCGCCCCGCTGGGCTTCAATCAGGCCAAAGCCGGTGATGCCATAGCCGGGGTCGATGCCTAAGATACGCATTTTGCCACCTCTTTTTATGTACTGGGTTTATCATAGCACATTTGTTTTAATTTTTCTACAACAATTTACATCCCGGCACATAATCCTGCTTTGTTGGGAAATACTGCTATCAAAGGCGGTGAAAGGATGCAGAAATTTGCAAGCAACACAAAGATATATACAGGCAGAGGCTCCCTTAGCGTCCTAAAGACCTTGGTAAAAGGCAAGCTTTTGGTGGTTACGGATCCCTATTTTATGAAAAACGGCACAGCCCAGCGCATCGCCGGGCTTTCCGGGGCAGCCCAGGTGCAGTACTTTGACCAGGTTCAGCCTGACCCGGAGGTTACACTTGCCGCCAAGGGTGCCTCAGCGGTGCAGGCCTTTGGGCCGGATACGGTGCTGGCCTTAGGGGGCGGCAGCGCAATGGATTGCGCCAAGGCCATGACCTATTTTTCAGGCAGCGCGGCAACGCTTATTGCCGTGCCTACTACCTCCGGCTCCGGCTCTGAGGTGACGGATTTTTCTATTTTGACCCACGATGGCATCAAGCACCCTCTGGTGGATGAAAAGCTTGTGCCACAGGCGGCGATTTTGGACGGGGAGCTGTTGGACAGCCTGCCCGGCAGCTTAATTGCCGACACGGGCTTCGACGCCCTCAGCCACGCCTTGGAGGCCTGCGCAGCTACCGGCGCAAGCGCCATTACCGATTCGCTTGCCCAGGGCGCATTTTGCACCGTAATGGATTGCCTGGAGGCATCTTACCGAGGGGATAAGACTGTGCGGCAGTCTATTCATGAGGCCTCCTGTATGGCCGGTATGGCCTTTTCTCAGGCAGGCCTTGGGCTGTGCCATGCCCTGGCCCATAGCTTGGGGGGCTTGTACCATCTGCCCCACGGCAGGCTCAATGCCATTTTGCTGCCTGCGGTCGTGGATTTTAATGCCTCTGCAGCCGGGCATAAATATGCCCATATGGCCCGGCTTGCCGGTATTGGCGGTGCGTCAGATGCTATGGCGGTGCGCAGCTTAAAAGCAGCCCTTGTTCGTCTGCGCAGACTTTTGGCTCTGCCGGGGAGCCTTCAGGAGGCAGGGGTAGAGCCTGCAAGGCTCGTGGGGGATATGGAATTAATTTGCAAGGCAGCGCTGGAAGATGGCTGTGTTGGCACCAATCCTGTACCGGTAACAAAGCAGGATATCTGTCACATTTTGCATCGGGTGAAAAGCCGTGGATAAGACACTTTTATCTGTGGGTCTGGATGTGGGCACCACCACAACCCAAATGATTGTTTCCCGGCTAAAGGTGGAAAATAAGGCATCCTCCTTTGCCGTGCCCCAAATGAACATTACAGACCGGGAGCTTGTATATGCCTCCCAGGTGCATTTTACCCCCCTAAAGGGCCACAATTTGGTGGACGGACAAGCTATGAAAGCCTTGGTGGAAGCCGAATACCGCAAAGCCGGTATCAAAGCCCAGGAGGTGGACACCGGGGCGGTGATCATCACCGGGGAGACCTCCCGTAAAGAAAATGCCGGAGAGGTCTTGCAGGCCCTTTCCCAAATTGCCGGTGACTTTGTGGTGGCAACTGCCGGGCCTCACTTGGAAAGCGTGCTGGCAGCCAAGGGGGCAGGGGCGGTGGAGCTTTCGGAGAGGTCACAGCTTCCGGTGCTGCATATGGACATCGGCGGCGGCACATCCAATTTGGCTCTGATTTGTGACGGGAAAATAGTGCGCACCGGCTGCCTGAATGTGGGCGGCAGACTCATAAAGCTTGATGGGCAGGGTGTGATTACCTATGTTTCCCCGGTGCTTGCCCGTTTTACGGACTATCGCCCGGGGCAAATACTGCCCCTACAGGAAGGGAAGCGGCTGGCAAGCCTTTTGGCAAATGTTCTTGCCCAGGCAGCCGGGAGAATACCGGCAGATGCCCTGCTGGATGCCTTTTCTACTGTAGAGGCCGGGTCTGCCTGGCAGATACCGGGGCAGGAGGTGCTGGTGTCCTTTTCAGGAGGTGTGGCAGATTGCATTGAAAATGCCCTTGCCCCTTATGCCTTTGGGGACTTGGGCAGCCTGCTTGGAGCCGCCATCCGGGAAAGTCCGCTGTGTCAGGGTGCTTACCAGCTTAGCAAGCACACCATCCGGGCAACGGTAATTGGGGCAGGCTGCCACAGCGCTATGCTCTCGGGAAGCACTGTGTTTTATCAAAATGTTACTTTGCCTCTTAAGAACCTGCCGGTGGTGGTATATACCGGCAAGGAGGACTTAAAAGCCCTTATATCCGGAGCGGATGCCCACCCGGTGGTGTATATCCCCCATTGGGAGAATGGGGATTATGCCGGCATTCAGGCTCTGGCAGATACCTTGGCCCAGCAGCTTCCCCAGCCTATACTTGTGTGCATGGAGCAGGATATGGCAAAGGCTTTGGGCCATTGCCTGAGCCTGCGGCTACCGAAAGATGGGCAGATTTTGTGCATCGACTCTGTGGCACTGACCGGGGAGAGCTTTTTGGATGTGGGCAAGCCTGTGGGGCCCTGCATTCCTGTGGTGGTAAAGACCCTTGTGTTGGGAACAAGTGAAAAGGAAGGAACAATATGAAGCTGAAAACAACCCTGTTGGGAAAAACATATGAATTTCGGGAATTAAAGCAGGTGCTTGCCAAGGCCAACGAGGAAAAAACCGGCGATAAGCTGGCAGGTCTTGCCGCCCAAAGCGCCCAGGAACGGGTCGCCGCCAAGGTGGTGCTTTCTGCGGTGACGCTGCAGCAGCTCCGGGAAAACCCGGCTGTGCCCTATGAAATCGATGAGGTTACCCGTATCATTCAGGATGATGTAAACGAAACCGTTTACGCAAAAATCAAAAATTGGTCGGTAGCAGAATTCCGGGAGTGGTTACTCAGCGAAACCACCACCGGGGCAGATATCCGGAAAATCAGCCGGGGCTTAACATCGGAAATGGTGGCGGCAGTTGCTAAGCTGATGAGCAACTTAGACCTTATTTACTGCGCCAATAAGATTACCGTCACCGCCCATTGCAACACCACCATCGGCCTGCCCGGCACCCTGTCCTGCCGTCTGCAGCCCAACCATACCACCGATGACCCGGACGGCATTACCGCTTCCACGTTGGAGGGCCTGAGCTTTGGCGCAGGGGACGCGGTGATTGGCCTGAATCCTGTTACCGATTCACCCCAGCAGGTGGGTAAGGTCCTGCGTCGTTTTCAGGAAATTAAGGAGCATTGGGAAATTCCCACCCAAATCTGCGTGCTGGCCCATGTCACCGCCCAAATGAAGGCGGTGCGGGAGGGGGCGCCCTGTGACCTTATATTCCAGTCCATTGCAGGCTCTCAAAAGGGCAACGAGGCATTTGGCTTCAGTGCAGAAACTCTGGAAGAGGCCCGGCAGCTTCTGCTCCATCAGGGTACGGCAGAGGGCCCCAATGTGATGTATTTTGAAACCGGTCAGGGCTCGGAGCTTTCTTCAAACGCCCATTATGATACCGACCAGGTGACCATGGAGGCCCGGTGCTACGGTTTTGCCAAGCGATTCCAGCCCTTCTTGGTGAATACGGTGGTAGGCTTTATTGGTCCGGAGTATCTTTACGATGCCCGGCAGGTTACCAGAGCCGGTCTTGAGGACCATTTTATGGGCAAGCTTACCGGTATATCTATGGGCTGCGATTGCTGCTATACCAACCATATGAAGGCGGACCAGAACGATATTGAAAATCTGGCAAGCCTCTTAACCCTTGCCGGCTGCAATTATTTTATGGGCATCCCCCACGGCGATGATATTATGCTCAATTACCAAACCACCGGTTTCCGGGAAACGGCGGCCCTCCGGGAGCTCACCGGCAAAACCGCCATTCCGGAATTTAACCGGTGGCTGGAGAAAATGGGCTTTATGGAAAACGGCAAGCTGACAAAAAAAGCCGGTGACGGCTCCAGCCTGCTGTTTTGAAGGAGGATGCTATGAATAAACAGCAATTAAGTGAATTGGTGGCTCAAATTTTATCGGAGCTTCCCCAAGCGCCTCAGGTAAAGGCAGGGGAGTATAAGCCCCGTGAAGCCGGCCCTGTGGATAAGGCCCCGGAGCAGCATCCCGGTGATTTTGTGGAGGATGTGACGGAGCTTGACCTGCGCAAGCTCTATTTAACAGAGCCTGCCCAAAACAGAGCTGCCTTTGCAAAGCTGAAGGAGCGCACCCCTGCAAGGCTTGCCTCCGGCAGAGCCGGCGCCCGGTATAAGACCCTGACTATGCTCCGATTCCGGGCAGACCACGCGGCAGCCCAGGATGCGGTGTTTTCCCAGGTGCCGGAGGATTACGCAGCAAAATTTGACCTTGTGGATACCCAAACGAGGTGCAAAGACAAGGATGAATATCTCACCCGGCCGGATTTGGGCCGCTGCTTTGATGAACACAACAAGGAGAAAATCCGCACCGCCATTGTGGGAAATCCTAAGGTTCAGCTTGTGATTGGCGACGGTCTTTCTTCCGCGGCCATTCTGGCAAACGCAGCCGATTGTATGGCGGCCATCCGGGACGGCCTGAAGGTAAAGGGCATTGACACCGGCAAGGCCATTTTTGTGCGCTATTGCCGGGTGGGCGCCGGAGATGCCATCGGGGATGTATTAGGGTGCGAGGTGGTGTGCGTGTTGGTGGGAGAACGGCCCGGCCTTGTCACCGACAAGAGTATGTCCGCCTATATCACCTATAAGCCCCATACCGGTGTATCGGAATCCAGCCGCACGGTGGTCAGTAATATCCACGCCCAGGGCACGCCGGCTTACGAGGCAGGAGCCCATGTGGCGGAGCTTATTGATAAAATTTTGCAAAAGAAGGTCTCCGGCGTGGGATTTAACCTGGAGGGATAGGATGATACCGGTAAAGGTTTTGGCAGTGCGTTATCTCAATTCCGTAAGCCCCAGCTTAAGCCAGGCCCTGGGGGCAAAGGGCGCGCCCTGCTTGGGGCTAATCACCACCGACAGTGACGATGCCACCTATATCGCTTTGGACGAAGCTACCAAGGCTGCCGATGTGCAGGTATGCTACGGCAGAAGCTTTTATGCCGGGGCGGCAAATGCATCCACGCCCAATGCAGGGGAGGTAATTGGCATTTTATCCGGGGCAACCCCGGGGGTTGTCCGCAGCGGTATGGCGGCAGCCCTAAGCGCACTGGAACGGACAGGCTTTGAAACAGCAGGGGATGTGCCTTACCTTGCCCATACGGTCAGCCGCTGCGGCTCGTTTTTGGCATCCGAGGCAGGGGTAACTGAGGGCAGCGCCCTTGCCTACCTGATTGCGCCGCCATTGGAAGCTATGTTTGCTATGGATGTAGCCATAAAAGCGGCGGATGTAAGGCTGTGTAAGCTCTATGCACCCCCCAGTGAAACCAATTTCGGCGGCGGCTTACTCACCGGCACCCAGTCTGCCTGTGAGGCTTCTTGCGCTGCTTTTGCGCAAGCGGTGGGCGAGGTGGCACAGCGCCCCCGGGAAGGAGAATGAATATGGATTTAGAAAAGGACCTGCTTGCCCGGCAGGAGGCAAGGCAGCTTTGCCGTCAGGCAGAGCTTGCCCAACGGGAGCTTGCCAAAATGAGCCAGGAAAAGCTGGACAGTATTGTGGAAGCGGTGGCAGCCACCTTTGCCGAGTGCGCCCAGGTGCTGGCAAAGCAGGCTTACGAGGAAACGGGCTTTGGCAACGAAAAGGATAAAACCACCAAAAATCTCTTTGCCTCAGAGCGTGTGCTCCGGGCAATCCGGGATATGCGCTGCGTAGGCGTATTAAACCGCAACAGTGGGGAAAAACTATGGGAAATCGGTGTGCCGGTGGGTGTTATTGGGGCAATCGTCCCCAGCACCAATCCCACCTCCACCGTGTGCTATAAGGCCTTAATTGCCCTTAAAAGCGGCAACAGCATTGTTTTCTCACCTCATCCCAAGGCCATAAACTGCACCCTCCACGCCGCCCAGGTGGTAGCCGCGGCAGCAGAACGGGCTGGTGCGCCCAAGGGAGCGGTAAGCTGTATGAGCGTGGGGGCGCTTGCCGGCTGTCAGGAGATGATGGCGGCTCCACAGGTAAGGCTTTTGCTGGCAACCGGCGGCCCGGCAATGGTCCGGGCGGCCTACTCTTCCGGCAAGCCTGCCATTGGCGTTGGCGCAGGCAACGGCCCGGCGTATATCCACCATTCTGCCGATGTAAAAGGGGCTCTTTCCTGCATTTTGCGGTCCAAGTCCTTTGACTACGGCACTGTGTGCGCTTCGGAGCAGAGCATCATTGTGGAAAAGGCAATGGAAAGCCGGGTGGTGCAGGAAGCTTCCAATATGGGCTTTTATTTTATGAATCCCCAGGAAGCCGGCTGCCTTGCAAAGCTTCTGTTCCGACCCACAGGGGCGCTGAATCCGGATATTGTGGGCAGAAGCGCCAAAGAGCTTGCCCAAAAGGCAGGTTTTTCCGTGCCGGAAGGCACCCAGGTGCTGGTAGCCCGGGAGCAGGAGGCTGGCCCGACCCGGCCTTATTCCATGGAAAAGCTTTGCCCGGTGCTGGCCTTTTTCGTAATGGAAGACGAAGAAGCGGTGCTTAATAAAGCCATTGAGGTGCTTACGCACGAGGGCAGCGGCCATACCTTTGCCATGCATGCAACCGACGAAAAAGTGGTGGAAAAATTTGCTTTGCAAATTCCCGTATCCCGTTTTTTGGTCAACACCCCGGCAGCCCTTGGGGGCATCGGTGCCACAACGGCCCTGTTTCCGGCCCTTACCTTAGGCTGCGGTGCGGTGGGAGGCAGCTCGTCTTCCAATAATATTTCACCAAAGGACCTTATCAATATCCGCAGAGTGGCTTGGGGCAATGAAAAAGCCCCCACACCCCAGGTGGATGCAGACCTTTTGGAAATGCTAACTGCAAAAATTTTAGAACACTTAAAATGAAGGGAAGCTTAAGTTATGAACACAAACGCATTGGGAATGATTGAAACCAAGGGCCTGGTAGGCGCTATTGAAGCAGCCGATGCCATGGTCAAGTCCGCAAATGTCCAGCTTGTTGGCAGAGAGCAGGTAGGGGGCGGCCTGGTAACCGTTATGGTACGGGGCGATGTGGGCGCAGTAAAGGCAGCCACCGATGCCGGCGCAGCGGCAGCGGAAAAGGTGGGGGAGCTGGTGAGCGTCCATGTGATTGCCCGTCCCCACACCGAGGTGGATAACATTCTGCCCCACGGTAAGGGCAGCCAGGCAAGCGCCGGGAAATAATGCTCTTTACAAAGGAAGCCGCCCAGGCAAATGTGCGCAACCGGGAGGGCAAACGGGTGTTTTACCTGGGGAAAACGGATCAGCTTACCAGCGAAGCGAAGGATTGGCTGCAGGCCCAGCGTATTGAGGTTTTGCCGGCAGAAGCGGCAAAAAAAGAGCAGTATGCTCTGCTTACCGGCGGCTTTGTCACCCAAAAGCCGGGGCATATGACCCACCTTAACGGGGATGTGCTGGTGCATAAAAGCCATCCCCGTATCCGTTTCCGGGGGACAATGGACCTGCTGGAGGCAGAAATTTTGCTTTGTCAAAAGGCATTTATCCACTTGCAAGAGCCGCTGCAGGAGCTTTTGGATTTGGCAAGAGAGGTGATTCGCTGCGATGTGCTGGAAAGCCCCCTTGCGCAAAGAAATTTATGCGGCCTGGATGAAGGGCAGCTGCGGCAGCATAGCCATTTCCCCCAAAAGTATTATGGCATTGCCCATTTTATGCCGGGCGTACAGGATAAAGAAAGTGTGCTTGCCTTAAATCGGGTGCGTTGCGTTGCCCGGCAGGCAGAGCTTTTGGCAGTGGAGGCCTTTTGTGACCGGGAGGGCAATCCTACCCGTACCGATATTTTGCAGGCTCTAAACCGGATGAGCAGCACAGTGTATATTTTGATGATTCGGGAAAAAGCCGGAAAGGAATGAGCCTATGGACACACAGCAGCTTGTGCAAGCGCTGCTAAAGGGCATTTTTATTGAGTTGGAAGCCTCCGGGCGGCATGTGCATGTAACAAAGGAGCAGGCAATGCAGCTTTTCGGTCACGGCCTTACCCCCAAGCGGCCCTTATCCCAGCCGGGGCAGTATTTAAGCAATGAACGCCTGACGGTGAGAGGGCCCAAGGGAGAATTTGAAAATGTTGCGGTGCTGGGCCCGGAGCGAAAAGAGGCTCAGGTGGAGATTTCCCTGACCGATGCCAGAGTTTTGGGGGTGGCGCCGCCTGTCCGCCCTTCCGGGGATACCCAGGATAGCCCCGGCGCAACCCTCATCGGCCCCAAGGGGGAAGTTCCCCTGAGCCGGGGTGTGATTGCTGCCCAGCGGCACATTCATATCACACCTGCCGATGCCGCCCGGTTTGGGGTGGAGGATAAACAGCTTGTGAAGCTAAAGACTTTTACGGAAAGACCCATTGTTTTTGAGGATGTGCTGGTGCGTGTGAGCAAGGATTTTGCTACGGCAGCCCATCTTGACTACGATGAGGCCAATGCCTGCGGCTTTGCTGCCGGGGATTTGGGGAGGATTGTGCAATGACAGATGCCCTGCTCATTGGCGCAGAGCCTGCCTGGCCTTTAGGCTATCACTATGTGCATAGCGCCCCATATCAGGCGGTGGTCATCGGCTCGCTGACCATAGGGGAGCTTTTATATTTTCAGGTAGATGCGGTGCTCACCGCCCTGGCGCAAGGGCTTCCTGTGGTGCTTTATACACCGGGGCTGCCGGATGCGCCTGCTAACCGGGCCTTGGCTGCTGCCCTTGCCAGAGGCAAACGGGAGCTGAAAAGCTGGGGCGTGCAGTTTACCGACGGGGCTCAGCGCAAGCTGATTACCGCCCAGCAGGCCAGTGATATGGTGAAAAACGGCATCCGTCCCGGCCCGGGCGCGGTGCTCACACCGCTGGCCCGGGAGATATTGGAGGGAACAAAGTGACAATTGGAACAGTAACCGGCTCTGTGTGGGCAAGCCGCAAGGTCCAGTGCCTGCAGGGGCAGACCTTCCTGGTAGTGCAAACCCTTAAGGGACAAATTGTGGCGGCTGACCAGGTAGGCGCCGGAGAAGGGGATAAGGTGCTGCTGGTCACCGGAACGGTGGCATCCAAATTCTGTATGGAATCTCCGGTGGATGCGGCAGTGGTAGCCATTTTGGATACGGAGGGGAAGCCCAATGTCAGCCCATGAGATTCTCATTTTGATAATGGCTGTCTTTGCGGTGTTGGGGGCATTGGACCGTATTTTCGGCAACCGCTTCGGCCTTGGCAAGCAGTTTGAAGAGGGTTTGCTTGCCATGGGCTCTTTGGCCCTGGCAATGGTGGGAATTATCACCCTTGCCCCGGTGCTGGCAAATCTTTTGCGGCCTGTTGTGGTGCCGGTTTATGAATTTTTGGGCGCAGACCCGGCTATGTTTGCTGGCACGATTCTGGCCTGTGATATGGGCGGCGGCGCTCTGGCTCAGGCGCTGACGGCTGACCCTCAGGCGGCAGGCCTGGGGGGCGTGCTCTGCGGCAGTATGCTGGGAGCAACCATTGTGTTCACCATTCCGGTGGCATTGGGCATCCTTCACGAAAAGGACAGGCCCTACCTTGCCAAAGGCATCCTTGCCGGCATCGTCACCATTCCCGTGGGCCTTTTGGTGGGCGGACTGGTTGCCGGATACGATATTGGGATGATTCTTCGCAACTTAGTGCCCATTTTGATTATCGGCGCCCTGATTGCCCTGGGACTTGTCACTGCAGAAAAAGCTATGATCAAAGGCTTTGGCATTTTCGGCAGGGGCGTGATTATTCTCATTACCTTTGGTTTGGCAGTGTCTATTTTCCAAAGTCTGACAGGCTTCGTGCTCATCCCCGGTCTTGCCCCCATAGAGGATGGCTTTTTGACTGTGGGTGCAATTGCTATTGTTTTAGCAGGCGCGTTCCCATTGGTGTATACAATTACCAAAGCCCTCAAAAAGCCCCTGATGGCCTTTGGCAGGCTCTTGGGCATTAACGAAACTGCAGCGGCAGGCCTTATCGCCAGCCTTGCCAATTCCATTGCCACCTTTGGTATGGTTAAGAATATGGATAGCCGGGGTAAGGTGGTGAACATTGCCTTTGCGGTGTCAGCGGCCTTTGTGTTTGGTGACCATTTGGGCTTTGCCGCCGGTTTTGCTCCCCAGCTGCTGCCTGCAATGATTGTGGGAAAGCTGGCAGGTGGCATTAGTGCCGTGGGCGTTGCCCTGCTGCTGACACGAAAGAAAGGTAATGCTTGACAAAACCTGCCAATTGCGGCTATAATAAGGCCGATATATAAAGGCAGTGAACAGAAGAGTATGCAGGCGGAAACGGTCAGAGAGCCCCGGTTGGTGGAAGGGGGTACGCAGGAAGCTGCAGAACATGGTCTGGGAGCCGAGATGCCGATAGGTAGGCATTTCCGGGTGCGCCCGTTAACGCGTTTTGAGGTGCTTTTTAAGCACGAATCAAGGTGGTACCGCGTAAATTTTACGCCCTTGCTGTTTGCAAGGGCGTTTTTATGTTGCGTAACCGATGATGAAATCGTCATCGGTTACTGGCGGATCTTTTGCCCCAACTGTGCAGTTTCCAAAATTTGAAATACACAAAGTATGTCTGCATTTTGGAAACTTTCTTTTGAGGCAAAATCTCTCGCCATTTACACTCGCCGATTTCATTATCGGTTACGTTTAGGAGGAAAAGATATGAGTAAGAAACCCTATTACATTTCCACCGCCATTGCCTATACTTCCGCAAAGCCCCACATCGGCAATACTTATGAGATTGTCCTTGCCGATGCCATTGCCCGGTATAAGCGCCAGGCAGGCTATGAGGTGTATTTCCAAACCGGCACCGACGAGCACGGCCAGAAGATTCAGCAAAAGGCCGAGGCTGCCGGCATTACCCCTCAGGAATATGTGGATAATGTGGCAGGTCAAATCAAGGACATTTGGGATTTGATGAACACCACTTACGACCGCTTTGTCCGCACCACAGACCCGGAGCACAGAAATAAGGTGCAAAAGATTTTTGCCAAAATGTATGAGAAGGGCGATATCTACAAGGGTAAATATGTGGGTAAATACTGCACCCCCTGCGAAAGCTTTTGGACCGAAAGCCAGCTGGCAGACGGCAAATGCCCCGACTGCGGCAGAGAGTGCGTGGATGCAGAGGAAGAGGCATATTTCTTCAAAATGAGCAAGTATGCCGATAAGCTTATGGAGCATATTGAGGCCAATCCCCAGTTCATCCAGCCGGAAAGCCGGAAGAACGAGATGATCAACAATTTCCTCAAGCCCGGCCTGCAGGACCTGTGCGTTAGCCGTACCAGCTTCACCTGGGGCATCCCCGTGGAGTTTGACCCCGGCCATGTGACCTATGTGTGGCTGGATGCCCTGAGCAACTATATC
>JAZMZJ010000028.1:0-23821 GCA_045585915.1 Faecousia sp.
CTGCCCTGAATCACACGGGAATAATTTTCAATGCCGGTACAAAATCCGATTTCCGTAAGCATTTCCAGATCGTAGTTGGTGCGCTGCGCAATGCGCTGGGCCTCCAGCAGCTTATCGTGTGCCCTGAACCAGGCAACCTGCTCGTCACACTCACGGCGAATTTCCATCATTGCCCGTTCCATCTTCTCCCGACTTGCCACATAGTGGCTTGCAGGATAAATGGCCACATGGTCAATATAGCGCTCAACCACACCGGTAACCGCATTGATTTCGGCAATGCGATCCACCTCATCGCCAAAGAACTCCACCCGAATTGCCCTACCGGACCAATAGGCAGGATATACCTCCAAGGTATCGCCGCGCAGGCGGAACTTATTACGGGAAAAATCAATGTCGTTGCGCTCATAGCGAATTTCTGTAAGCTTTTTAAGCACCTCATCCACAGGACGCTCCTGGCCTACGCGAAGGGAAATCACCATAGATTTATAGTCAATAGGGTCGCCCAGACCATAAAGACAGCTGACTGAAGAAACAACAATCACATCCCTGCGCTCAAAAAGGGCTGAGGTTGCGCTATGGCGCAGTCGGTCAATCTCCTCATTAATGGCAGAGTCCTTTTCAATATAGGTATCGGTATGGGCAATATAGGCTTCCGGCTGATAATAATCATAGTAACTGATAAAATACTCCACCGCATTATGGGGAAAGAACTCGCGAAACTCAGAGCAAAGCTGCGCTGCCAGAGTCTTATTATGAACAAGGACCAATGTGGGGCGATTTACCTTTTCGATAATAGATGCCATAGTAAATGTCTTGCCGGAGCCGGTTACGCCCAGCAGCACCTGCTCATTAAGTCCGTTTTTTACGCCTTCAGCAAGGCGACGAATGGCCTCCGGCTGGTCGCCGGTGGGCTGAAAGGGAGAAACAAGTTTAAATTGATCCAACCGAAGCACCTCCTAAAAAATAATATCAGGGCTTGCACCCACCGCAGGGGCTATAGCCCTGCTGCACAAGGATTTCCCGGGTGCCGGTGTAATCCTGCCGGTTTTCCGGCTTAATGTCGTCAACATACCGGCAATCCGGCTCGTGGAACTTATAGGAATTGGTATTGAGAACATAGGTAATTTCCCCGGATTGCTCTGCAATATCCGCAAGCTGGCTTTCGCCGGTTAAATAGTCAATTACAATGCCTGGCTGCCGGTTATACACAAATACACTAAAGCATATTCCAGCACCGTTATCCTCTATGGACAAGGCTTCCATATGCACGCCACGGGCAACCATTTCATCCCCAACAAACACCGGTGTTACCCGATAAAGCACCCGGTTACCGGTGGTTTTTACATATTCGGCCACCTGATTTTCAAAAGGCAGCATTCCCTGAACATTGAAATAACGGGTTCCGGTAATCAAATTATAGGGGTTGGCGTTTTCTGCGCTAAGCTGATAGCCAATAAGATGGCAACGATTATATAAATATTTACCGTCAACAATATCATATTTCACTGTCTGCCAGCCTGTCGGTCTGACTTGGCCAATGCTTCCCCGTTCTTCAGTGGGAATGGTATTTGCGCATATACAGGCAAAAGCATAACCGCAGCGGTTATAAGCATCCATATCTGAATAAAACTCAAAGCAATCCAGAGCCTTTTCCTTGTCTGTAAAGCCGGGCACATTGTCGTTGACAACCATGTAGGCATCCGGGCAGGTGTCAAAGGCAGAGAGCGCCTGCTGCAGGGAATTATCAGGTTTTTGCGGCTTGCCGCTACAACTACAAAGGGCAAGAAGCAGCAATGCAGACAGGAAAAACGCGCCCATTCTTTTAAGCATTGATCTGCTCCTTTCCAATCAGCGCCAAAGCATACCGTCAGTTTGACGGTAATATCCGTTTTTAACCATAGAAATTGGCTTTTCATCCACAACGATGAAATGGTCAGCCAATATAATGTCCACACCGGAAAGGGCGTATGCTACACGCTTTGTGGTTTCGATATCATCTGCTGACGGACGGGAAAGACCGTTAGGATGATTATGGGCAAGATAAACAGTAGTTGCATTATATTTCATTGCAATATCCACGATTTTACGAATGGGAACGCCGGCAGAATTTACACTGCCCTCGCCAAGCTGGGTGCAGCAGAGTAATTTGCATTTGGCATCCAGGCAAAGAATATAAACCATCTCATTCTTTTGATTCCGGAAATTTGCAGCCAAATAATTGCCGCACTGATCGTGATCACTTAAATAGACCACATTCTTAAATTGACTTTTATAATAATAGCGATCAACTTGAGGAATTAAAGTGAGGAATGTGGAAATATTAGGACCAACACCTTCAACCTTCTCAAGCTCCTGCGGACTGGCATTCAAAACAGCATAAAATGAGCCAAAATGGTCCAGCAACCTATGCGCCAAAGGATTTGTATCCTTTTGGGGTATGCAGTAGAACAAAAGCAGCTCCAGAGCATTGAGTTCATTAAAACCATCAAGGCCTTCTTTTAGGAAGCGGTCCTTCAATCTTTGCCGATGGCCGGTGTGTATTGACATAATTTCACCTCATATTGTGGATTTTTCTTGCTATTTTGGAAAAAATCCGTTAGAATAACAAAAGACACTCGAATAATGTCGAAAATTCAAATTTATATTAAAGGAGGTAGCCTGTGATGGACAATGTAAACGCGCCGGAAACTATGCTGGATCTGCTGAATTATCCCGGCTTTGCCGTTAAAGACGGCAAAATTGCATATGTAAACGAAGCTGCAAAAAGCCGCTTCTTTGAAACCGGAACAGATATCTCCGGGCTTTTGCTTACCGGCCAGGAAGAATACGCTGAATTTACCGATGGCGCCCTTTACCTAAGTCTGGGTGTTGCAGGCAGCACATATGACGCAACAGTAATTGCCGCCTGCGATATGCACCTGTTTTTGATCGAGCATGCGCCCAGCCACAGTGAACTTCAGGCATTGGCTCTGGTATCACAGCAGCTGCGAATGCCCCTTGCGGATATTTTGGCCGCCTCTGACCAGCTCTTCAACGAAGATTTTGAAAGAAGCGATGCCCAAGAGGAAAAGATCAATCAAATCAATCGTGGCATTTATCAGCTTCTGCGGCTGATTGGCAATATGTCCGATGCCGGAAGATGCCTGGATAATCCCAGGACAGAGCTTTATGTCCAGAACATATCTGCCATTGTAGAAGATGTAATGGAAAAATCCGCTGCCCTTTTGAGCGAAATGGGAATCACCCTTCGCTTTCGCAGCACAGAGCAGCCCATTATCGCGCCGGCTGACAAGGAACGTCTGGAAAGAGCACTTTATAACCTTGTGTCCAATGCTGTAAAGTTCAGCCCCAAAAATGCTGTGCTGAATGCTTCTCTAACTCTTAAAAAGGATCTTTTATGCTTCACCTTAGCAAACCCAGGTGAGGGTGTTGCCAAGGAAGTCCGCGGAAATATGTTCAACCGCTTTCTCCGGGCTCCGGGCTTTGATGACCACCGATTTGGTGCCGGTCTTGGCATGGTGATTGTGTATGCTGCGGCTGCCACCCATGGCGGAACTGTGCTGGTTGAAAATCCCCCTGATGGCGGCACCAAGGTAACCCTCACCTTGAAGCTTCGTCATAACCAGGAACCAGTTGTAAGACACACGCCTTTCCCTGTAGATTACGCAGGCGGCCACGATCACGGTCTTTTGGAGCTTTCCGATGTGCTCCCTGACTCAGCATTTAATAAATATCTTTAAGCTTCCGGGCGTGCATGGCACGCCCGGTCTTTTTACAAGTATGGTTTAAGATATCTGCCAGTGTGGCTCTCGGGGCATTGTGCGACCTCCTCCGGCGTACCGGAGGCCACGATAAATCCACCGCCGTCTCCGCCCTCGGGACCAAGGTCAATAATATGGTCTGCGGTTTTAATCACATCCAGGTTATGCTCAATCACAAGAACAGTATTCCCCGCATCCACCAGTCTCTGCAGCACCTCAATAAGCTTATGCACATCTGCTGCGTGCAAACCGGTGGTAGGCTCATCCAGAATATATATAGTGCGACCAGTTGAAACCCGGGAAAGCTCTGTTGCAAGCTTAACCCGCTGCGCTTCACCGCCGGAGAGTGTTGTACTGGACTGACCTAACTTTACATAACCAAGGCCAACCTCCACAAGCGTTTTGGCCTTATTGTGAATCTTGGGCAAATTTTCGAAGAATACAACAGCTTCCTCTGCAGTCATATCCAGAACCTGGGATATGTTTTTACCTTTGTAAAGCACCTCAAGAGTCTCGCGGTTATACCGCTGACCCCGGCAGACCTCACAAGGTACATACACATCTGCCAAAAAGTGCATTTCAATCTTCACCAGGCCATCGCCATTACAAGCCTCGCAGCGCCCACCCTTCACGTTAAACGAGAAGCGGCCAGGGCCGTAGCCGCGCATTTTGGCATCATTGGTAGCTGCAAACAGGTCACGGATATCATTAAAAAGGCCTGTATAGGTGGCAGGATTGGACCTTGGCGTGCGGCCAATAGGGCTTTGATCGATATCGATTACCTTATCCAGATGCTTAAGGCCCTCCACGCAGCGGCAAGCTCCGGGGCGTACACGGGCCCGGTTAAGCTTTGAAAGCAGCGTGCGGTTGAGCACCTGGTCAACCAAACTGGACTTTCCGGAGCCGGAAACACCGGTGACACAGGTCAGTGTTCCCAGAGGGATATCCACATCAATATTCTTCAGGTTATTTTCCGTAGCGCCTAAAACGCGAAGAAACTCACCGTTTCCCTTTCTTCTTACAGAGGGGACCGGGATTTTCTTTGCACCGGAAAGATACTGGCCTGTAATGGACTCTGGGGTATTGATAATATCCTCCAATGAGCCAGTCGCAACAATCTCTCCGCCGTGACTGCCTGCGCCTGGGCCAACATCCACAATGAAGTCTGCATAGCGCATGGTGTCCTCATCATGTTCAACCACAATCAGGGTGTTACCCAAATCACGCAAGCGACCCAGGGTTTGCAGCAGCTTATCGTTGTCTCGCTGATGCAAGCCGATGGAAGGCTCATCCAGGATATAAAGCACGCCCATCAGCGAAGATCCAATTTGGGTTGCTAAGCGAATGCGCTGGCTTTCACCGCCAGACAATGTGCCGGCTGCACGGGAAAGGGTCAGATATCCCAGGCCAACATCCGTCAAAAACTGCAGCCGCGACCTGATTTCCCGGATGATTTGCTCGGCCACAAGGGCCATATTTCCTTCTAAGCGAAGGTTATCCAAAAAAGCAAGGGCTTCGCCCACGCTCATACGGCAAAAATCCATAATGCCGATACCGCCAACGGTAACTGCCCTTGCTATCTCAGAAAGCCTGTCCCCGTGACATCGGGGGCATGGGGCAGTCGCCATACATTCTTCAAGCTCTTTTCTTGCGGCGTCAGATTGTGTCTCCCGGTAGCGGCGGCTGATATTATTAAGAATTCCCTCAAAGGGTTGCTCCAGCACGCCCATCCCGTTACCCCGGTTATAGGTCATACGCAGCTTCTCACCCTTTGTGCCGTTGAGGATAACATCCACTGCTTCCTCAGAAAGCTGGTCAAAGGGCGCTGTCAGAGAAAAATGATATTTTTGCGCCAGGGCTTCAAAGTACATTCTGAAAATGGAGTCGGTTCGGGCGCTGGACCAACCGGAGGCCTGAATGGCGCCGTCAAAAATCGACTTGCTTTTATCCGGAATCACCAAGTCCACATCCGCCACAAGCTGGAAGCCCAGGCCTGTGCAATCCGGGCAAGCGCCTGCCGGATTATTAAAGGAAAACATACGAGGCTCCAGCTCCGCCAGGCTGATTCCGCAATCCTCACAGGCATAGTTTTGGGAAAAGCTCAGTTCTTCTCCCCTGTCCGGCAGTTCAATCGTCACAAGACCGCCGGAATGGGCGCAGGCAGTTTCAATGGAGTCAGCCAGACGCCGGCGCTGGCCGTCGCGAATCACAAGCCGGTCAACCACCAACTCAATGGTGTGCTTTTTGTTCTTTTCGCAGCTTATCTGCTCACCCAAATCGTATAAAATGCCGTCGACGCGCACCCGGGCAAAACCGGCTTTTCGGGCGTCTTCAAACACTTTCACATGCTCGCCCTTTTTGGCTCTGACAATAGGCGAAAGAACAATGAAACGAGTACCCTCGCCCAAAGCCTGTACCCTGTCAACAATTTGGTCAACAGTTTGCCTGCGGATTTCCTTGCCGCAGCAGGGGCAATGGGGCACGCCCACTCTTGCCCACAAAAGACGCAGATAATCGTAAATTTCTGTAACTGTGCCAACGGTGGAACGAGGGTTCTTGGAGGTTGTTTTTTGATCAATGGAAATAGCCGGAGACAAACCGTCAATGGAATCCACATCCGGCTTATCCATTTGCCCCAAAAACTGACGGGCATAGGAACTCAGGCTCTCCACATACCGGCGCTGTCCCTCTGCATAAATGGTGTCAAAGGCCAGGCTGGACTTTCCGGAGCCGGAAAGGCCTGTAAACACCACAAGCTTATCACGGGGAATTGTTAAATCAATATTTTTCAGGTTGTTTTCTCTTGCGCCCTGAATATGGATTTTATCATTCATAGCCTGCTCCTTAAAAAGTTCTTCGTAGTATTATACCACAGAACAAAGCTTTACACAATAGGAATTTATCCCACAATTTTATGTAAAACGCCCTCCCTTTCGCTTTTTGAAAGGGAGGGCTAATATCAGCGCCTTGCATCTATAAGCTTCAAAGCAAGCTTAGTAAGCAGGCTTCCAATGCGGAAGCCAAAAAGCTTTGTAAATTTGCGCAGGAGCTTACCAAAACGGCTTTGACTATACTGCAGCAAATGAGCATATTCCTTTAGATAGGAATATACGCCCTTTGCGCCATAGCAATAATTCCTGAAAGCAGAGATATAAAGCTCTCCAACGCTCTGTAAAAGCATTCTCCGCAAGCCTTCATCAGCAATATTTTGCTTGGCAAGCTGGCATGCATCGCTGCATATTACAAGCTTGTCCAGAACCTTTTTGGCAGATACCGTATTTACAATGGAATCGGCCCTACCAAAGGTATACAGCACACTAACAGCAGGCATAAATGCAACGCATTGGGCTTTTGCAAGGGCATCCGGTGTCCATTTCACATCTTCATAGCACCGCCCTACGGGAAACTCCAGCCCCTGCTGGGCAATAAATGCCCTACGATAAAAATACCGCCAGCAATGCCACTCGAAATCGGGCTTTGCGGTAAGAATGGTTTGCAGCGCTTCCAGGCCGGAAACACCGTCCATTTCAGATTCATCTATATTGAGGTTCATAGGTATATGCTTACCGGTAACGGCATGAACAAAGGTGGCATTGCACAAAACCAAGTCCGGCGTATAGTCTTTCCCGGATTCAAAAGCACGGAACTTTACAAAAAGGTCACTGTCAATTGCATCGTCACTATCTAAGAAAAATATATACTTGCCTTGTGCATGCTTCATGCCGGTATTACGAGCTGCAGATAAGCCGCCGTTTTCCTGATGTACTACCACAAAATTGCTGTGTTCTGCAGCATATTTGTCGCACATTGCAGGGCTTGCATCCGTAGAGCCGTCATCCACCAGAATTACCTGCATATTTTCAATGGAAGCAGCTATCACGCTCTGAACACAACGATCTAAATACTGCTGCATATTATAAACCGGAATAATTACGCTAAGAAAAATATTGCTGTTTTTCATAGATATCCATCCTGTTAATTCGATTATTTGTCTAAGGCAAGCACCTTAAGCGCCAGCCTTGCAAGGCGGCAGCCGATTGGAAAACCGAAAATACTTGTTAGTCTGTGCAGCAACCTGCCCAAACGCGACCTGCTGTATTTTAGCATCCATGATTTTTCCTTGAGATAAGGGTATGCCTCCGGAACGCAATCACAGAAATTGCGAAAAGCGCCAACGTAAAACTCGGCATGGTTTGAAAGAATGGCGTTTAAAAGTTCCTGATCATGAATATGCTCCAAATCGAATATACAGGCATTATCACAGATCGTCAGCTTGTCACGAACCTTCTTAAGTGACATAGAATTCACAATTGAACCTTTTCGAAAATTGGTATACCGCAGGCCGACCTCAGGCAAATAATCCACGCTCTGCGCAAGAGTCAAAGCCTGTGATGTCCAGGGAACATCCTCAAACACAACGCCCTGCAGATATTTCAGTTCATTATCCAGCAAAAATTTCCTGCGATAAAAATAGCGCCAGCAATACCATTCAAAATTTGGCCTTTTCGCGAGCATAACTTTCAGGGCCTGCTGACCGGTAACATTATGAATTTCATCCTTGTTAACCGGGAATTGAAAAAGTGTTTCAGCGCGTGTTACATCATGAACAAAAATGCAATCAAAAAAGAGCATATCCACATCGGTGTCCCGAGTCTTAATATAGTCACGGAATTTTGCAAAAATGCCATCTTGTACCGCATCATCGCTATCGAGATAGAAGATATATTTGCCTTCGGCAATTTCAAGTCCGTTATTCCTGCTGGCAGAAAGTCCGCTGTTTTGCTGATGAACCACGGTCACCATATCGCTTTGCTGTGCATAGCGGTCACAAATGGCAGGACTTTCGTCCGTAGAACCATCATCCATCAAAATAATCTGCATACCATCGATGGCGTTGCGAAGGACACTGTCAACGCATCGCTGCAAATAGTCCTGCATATTATAAACCGGTATAATTACACTTAAAAGGCAATTATCTTCCATTGCTTCTACCTCTTTCATATTGCTGCATCTATTCTACAACACTTTTAATTTATTAGCAACTAAAATATATTTTTAAAGCTGCTCAGAATAATGTTGGTATTTTCTCACAATCAAATGAATTTAATTTTTGTTTTTTTGTTATAAATTCTTTGCAAACCGATGTTGCAATTTCACTATATATGGTGTTATAATAAATTTGAAATAACCTGAATTTGTGTCAGGACCATAGAAACAGATGAAGTGAGGTATTGTGAAATGATATCCTATGGCAACATCAAGATCTTTTGTGGTAACTCCAACCCTGAGTTCGCGCAAACCATTTGCAAGGAGCTGGGCTTGACCTTGGGCAAGGGCGTTGTACGCACCTTCTCCGACGGTGAGGTTTCCGTCAGTCTGGAAGAAACCGTTCGTGGTGCTGACGTATTCCTTATTCAGTCCACCTGCAAGCCTGTCAACAACAACCTGATGGAGCTTCTGGTTATGATTGACGCCTGCCGCCGGGCTTCTGCCGGCCGTATCACCGCGGTTATCCCCTATTTTGGCTATGCCCGTCAAGACCGCAAGGCCAAGAGCCGCGACCCCATCTCTGCAAAGCTAGTTGCCAACATGCTCACTGCAGCCGGTGCAAACCGTGTTCTGACTATGGACCTGCACGCAGCACAGATTCAGGGCTTCTTCGATATCCCTGTTGACCATCTGCTGGGTAATCCCACTTTTGTTAAGTACTATCTGGACAAGTTCCCTGAGGACAAGTTCAATCACGATGACTTTGTTGTTGTTTCTCCCGATGTTGGCTCCGTTGCCCGCGCACGGGCCTTTGCCTCCAAAGTCCATATGGGCCTTGCCATAGTTGACAAGCGCCGTCAAAAGGCCAATGAATGTGAGGTTATGAATGTCATCGGCGACGTAAAGGGCAAGACCTGCATTCTGTTTGATGATATGATCGATACTGCCGGCTCTTTGTGCAATGCTGCAAAAGCTCTGGTGGAAGTAGGCGGCGCAAAAGAAGTTTATGCCTGCGCTACCCACGGTGTTCTGTCCGGTCCTGCATTTGAACGCATCGAAAAGAGCGTCATCAACGAAGTCGTGGTGCACAACACCATTCCCGTTCCTGCTGACTGCTCCTGCGGCAAAATCAAGCAGTTGGATGTTGCCCCCATCTTTGCACGGGCGATTGCCCACATTCACGGCGGCACCTCCATTGCAGATCTGTTCTAAGCTGTGTTTGGCAAGAAGAATGATGCCTGGCTGATCATTGGTCTTGGAAATCCCGGCAAGGAATATGCCAAAACCCGGCATAATTGCGGCTGGATGGCCATTGACCTGATAGCACAGGCACTTAACTGCAAGATTGACAAAGCAAAATTCCAGGGGCTCTACGGGCAAGCAACTTACAAAGGCACAAAGCTATACCTGCTTAAACCCCAAACCTATATGAACAATTCCGGACTTTCTGTTTTGCAAATGTCTGCTTATTATCACATTCCCCCACAACGGATTGTGGTACTCTTTGACGATATATCCTTAGAGCCCGGCAGATTGCGTATACGCGGTGATGGAAGCGCAGGCGGACACAATGGCATCAAGTCCATCATTGCCCAGCTTGGCAGCGAAGCCTTTCCCCGTGTTAAAATTGGCGTAGGCGGCAAGCCACATGCCGATGCGGACCTGGCAGAATGGGTGCTTTCCGGGTTCTCTGCCTCTGAGCAAAAGGCTTTGGATTTTGCTTTGAATAATGCAGCAAATGCTGCGCTGCTCATCGTCGAAAAGGGCGTATACGAGGCGGCAAACCGCTATAACGGGTCACACCCGTAATCAAATATTGTCAAATCACGGAAAGGGGGTATCTTCCCCCTTTCCGCGTTCCTGCGTGGAAAGAATTCTCAGGAGGTTACTATGGAAAAGCTATTAACTGTGCTTGAAACAATGCCGGAATATGCAGGCGCATTAAATTGCTTGCAAAATAACCAGTCCGCTGCCATTACCGGCATTGGGCAAATTAACCGTAGCCATATAATCGCCGCTATTTCTGCCCACACATGCCGTCCGGTTGTAATTTTATGTCAGGATGATATGGCTGCAAAACGCCTTGCACAGGAGCTTTTGTGTTTTACCGGCAAGGAGCACCCGGTACTACCCAGTCGCGAACTAACCCTCTATGACAGCGCTGTTGTATCCCGAGCTTGGGAGCATAAGCGGCTGCGGCAGCTGTACGACCTTCTATGCGGAAAGACAGATATTCAAATCTTTTCCTGGGAGGCTATGAGCCAGCGCACTATGCCCCCGAAGGTATTAAGCACTGCTGCCTTCACCCTGTCAGTTGGCCAGGAATATCAGATGGAAAGCATTATTGACCTGCTTACAAGCTCCGGATACAGCCGATGCAGCATGGTTGAAGGTCCCGGCCAATTCTCCCAGCGAGGCGGCATATTGGATATTTATTCCCCCGCTGCCGATGCGCCTATACGCGCCGAATTTTTTGGTGACGAGCTGGACACAATGGGCTACTTCGACCCGGACACACAGCGCCGTACACAAAATATAGATTCTTTCGTGATTTTACCCGTCGGCGAAACCCAGCCAAGACTGCACAAAGATGGCATTGCCGGCTTATGTAATGACCTGCGGAATATGATTGCCGGGCAAAAACGGCGAAAGAATCTGAACGAACCCCTGATCCGTACCCTTGAAAAGGACCTTGAGAAATATGAAAACGGTCTGGGCAACAGCGCCTCTGACCGATATATGGCACTGATTTATAAAAATTTTTCTACCGCAATGGACTATATCCCCCAAGATGCAATTTTTGTTCTGTGCGACCAGAGCAGCCTGCATCGCGCTGCAAAAAGCCGTGTTGAGGAAATGGGTCTTGTCCTTGATAGCATGCTGCAAAACGGGCTGCTTGCCGGTGAGAATTGTGATTATGTGCTCACCTGGGAGGATTTCTGCCAGCAGCTACGGGAAAAAACTTTGCTTTACACCGATACCTTTGGCGGCACCTCCTACCCCGATGATAATCCGCCCAAGGGTCTGTTTCCTGTTGCTGCAAAGCAGCTCCCCAGCTACGGTGGCAGCATGGACACAGCGGCGGCTGACTTGCAACATTATCAGAAAATGGGATTCGCATCTTTGGTGCTTTGCGGCTCCCGTCGCAGAGCTGAACTGCTGCAGGAAATGCTTTCTTCAAGAAATATCTCTGCATTTTTATGTATTCCTCTAAACACCCTGCCAATGCACGGTCAAATTCTGCTTGCTGAAGGCTCCCTTCCCTACGGTATGGAATACCCAAACAGCAAGCTTGCTGTGCTTTCGGAAGGGCAGCTTATAGCACGGGCAGAGCCCAAGCGCAAGCAGAAAAAAGCCCACACCAACAGGCAAAAGCTTAATTCCTTCACCGACCTTGCGCCAGGTGACCTGGTTGTACACGAAAACTATGGTATCGGCCGTTTTGTGGCTATGGAACAAATCCGCATTGACGGCGCTATTAAAGACTATGTGAAAATCGCCTATCAGGGCAGCGATACGCTGTTTGTTCCTGCCACACAGCTGGATATGGTAAGCAAATATATTGGCGGCGGCGAGGATGGCAATGTTCGCTTAAATAAGATTGGAACGGATGCCTGGCAAAAGACAAAAGCAAAAGCACGAAGCGCAGCCAAGGATATGGCCGAGGAGTTGATTCAGCTTTATGCCGCCCGCAAACGGCAGCAGGGCTTTGCCTTTGCTGCTGATAGCCCCTGGCAAAAAGAATTTGAAGACAATTTCCCCTACCCAGAAACAGACGATCAGCTTCGGTGCGTGAATGAAATTAAAAACGATATGGAAGCCCCTACGCCTATGGATAGACTCCTTTGCGGCGATGTTGGTTTCGGCAAAACGGAGGTTGCCCTCCGCGCTGTAATGAAGGCCATTATGGACGGCAAGCAGGTTGCCATATTGGTGCCCACCACAGTGCTTGCCCAGCAGCATTACCAAACTGCAGTCAGCCGCTTCCGTGGGTTCCCGGTGAACATTGATGTGCTCAGCCGTTTCCGCAGCCCCAACCAGCAAAAAAAGACTCTGCAAAATCTCCGTACCGGGCAGGTGGATCTGATAATCGGCACCCATAAGCTGTTACAGAAAACGGTGGAATTTAAGGACCTTGGTCTGCTGATTGTAGATGAAGAGCAGCGCTTTGGCGTCAGCCACAAAGAACGGCTGAAAGAAATTTCCCAGGGTGTGGATGTGCTGACCCTGTCAGCAACCCCCATTCCCCGCACTCTGAATATGGCTCTTTCCGGAATCCGGGATATGTCCACCATAGAAGTCCCCCCTGCTGACCGCTACCCTGTGCAGACCTTTGTAATGGAACACAGCAATGCAATTTTGGATGATGCCATCCGCCGTGAGGTGGAACGGGGCGGTCAGGTCTACTATCTGCATAACCGCGTGGAATCCATTGATCAATGCGCTGCTGCGCTGAAGCGGCGGATTCCCGGACTAAGTGTTGCCGTTGCCCATGGCAAGATGGGTGAAGAAGCCTTAAGTGATGTTATGCAATCCATGGCAAATGGCGATATTCAGGTGCTTGTTTGCACCACCATTATCGAAACTGGCTTGGATATTCCCAATGTAAACACCTTGATTATTGAAAATGCTGACCGGTTCGGCCTTTCCCAGCTTCATCAGCTTCGCGGCCGTGTTGGTCGTTCTACCCGTCATGCATTTGCATATTTCACCTACAGGCCGGATAAAAATCTCACAGAGATTGCTGAAAAGCGCCTTTCTGCCATCCGAGACTTTGCCGAGTTTGGCTCCGGCTTCAAAATTGCAATGCGTGACCTTGAGATACGTGGCGCAGGAAATTTGCTTGGCGCGGAACAATCCGGCCATATGATGTCCGTAGGCTACGATATGTACCTGAAACTGCTTGATGAGGCTGTTTTGGAGCAAAAGGGTGAAAAGCCCAACGAGCCCGATTGCACCGCCGACCTTAACGTGACGGCAAATGTGGATAAAACCTATGTCGCCCGGGGTGAGGAGCGTATGGACCTGTATCGTCGTATGGCAGCCATACGCAGCCAGGAGGATGCTGACGACCTGCTCGATGAGGTCATTGACCGTTACGGCGAACCGCCAAGAGGTGTGCTGAATCTCATTGATATTGCCCTGCTTCGTGCCAATGCCCGAAGGCTTGGCATTACAGACATCAAGCAAAAGGCCGGTGATATTCTCTTTGCAATGCATAAGCTTGATTTTGAGGCAGTAAGCGCATTGAGTGCAGATGCCGACTACAAATCAAGGGTGCTGTTTGTTGCCAATGCAAAACAGCCCACCCTGCGGCTTAAACTATCCGGCGGTGTGGACAGTCTGAAGCAAGCCAAGACTTTCGTTGCCCGTTTTCAGAAATATGTCAATTATTAACAGGGAAAATTCCAACTTTTTTCTTGTTTTTCCTACCTATTGTGATACAATAGACTAAAACCCTTTAGAAAGGAGCGCTTTCCTTGCCAAACAAGCGTCCGAGAAAACGACGTGAGGTAGACGAGCTCGAAAACTCCTACCGCACAATTGCGGAGCAAAAGCAAGGCCGGTACGGCAAAAACATCCGCCGAAAGCAGACTCATAAGCCCCTTCTGATCATTGCAAGCCTTGTTCTTGTACTGTGCATTTTAGGCGGCATTACAGGCTATTTTATATATTTGCATATTCGGGACAACCAAATCATCACCGCAAATGTAACGGTTGCAGGCGTGCATGTGCAAGGGCAGACGCGAAAAGCTGCCATTGCTGCGGTTAATGATGCCTTTACCCGTAACTATGTTGGAAAAGACATGCAGGTAACTGTTGGTGAGCATACAATTGTGCTAAGTGACGAGACCTCTGCCATATCATTCAATGCTGAGGCGGCCATTGACGGCGCACTTAACTATAGCGGCAGCAACGGCACCCAGGTCTTTGATATTTCAAAATATATAAGCCTTAACAAAGGTGCCGTCATAGCTCAGCTGCGAGAAATAGCCGCCAACTATCAAACCACCCTTAAGCAGCACAGCTACACCGTCACCGGAACCGTACCGCAGAATCTTGCTGAACCTGCAGAGGGCGAGGGCCAGGTACTCACGATAACCATCGGCACACCGGGAATGAATGTGGATGTGAATATGCTTTATGATGCGGTGCTGATGGCCTACAGCAATAACCTTTCCTCCATGGAATATGCCTTCCCCATCACAGCCCCCGATGACATGAATTGGGAGCAGATTTACCTGAACGAATGTATTCCTGTTGTTAATGCCAGCGTAAACCCCGAAACATTTGAAATCACGCAGGAAGCTGCTGGCTATGGCTTCCTTCCTGAAGACGGCAATAGCTTAATTGCCGATAGCAAGCCCGGCGATATCATTAAAATTCCCTTTAAGTATCTTCTTCCCACTATCACAAAGGCAGACCTGGAAGCCGAGATGTTCCGGGATGTGCTGGGCGAAATGACTGCAACGGCAAGCTCCAACCCGGACCGGGATGAAAACCTACGGCTCGCCTGCGAGCGCATTAATAATATTATATTGCTTCCGGGTCAGGTTTTCAGCTACGACAAAGCACTCGGTCCGCGGAACAAAGAAAACGGCTGGCGTCCCGGCGGTACATATGTTGGTAACGAATTGGTTATGAGCTATGGCGGCGGCATTTGTCAGGTTTCCTCTGCGTTGTATTACGCCTCCGTTCTTGCAGATTTTGAAACAGTTGAGCGGGATTGCCATGCATACCTACCCAGCTACATTCCATTTTCTACCGATGCAACGGTTTCCGAAGGATGGATTGACTTCAAATTTCGTAACAATACCGATAAACCAATCCGAATTGAGGCATCTGCCAGTGGTGGCAGGGTCACAGTCCGCATTAAAGGCGTTGACGAACGGAATTACTATGTGAAATTTGTGAGCGAAACCGTTGAATGGCTGCAACCCAAAACTATATATAAAGAGATTCACGAGGATAACAATCCCGAAGGCTACACTGATGGGCAAGTTCTCGTCGGCGGTACGACCGGTGCTATTTCCAAAAGCTACCGGAATAAATACGACAAACAGACCCACGCTCTGATTTCCAGTACCTTGGAAAACGAGGACAGATACTCCGTGGATGATCGCGTTGTGGTAAAGCTTATTCCTGTCGCAACAGAGGCCCCCACAGATGCCTCCACAGATGTGCCTACCGATGCGCCAACAGATGCTCCAACAGAACCCCCCACCGAAGCGCCCTTAACGCCCCCGGATGGCGGAATTGGTGAAGATTCCGGCAGTTAAATCATATACCCGACGCACGTAGGAAATATGTGCGTCGGGTATTCTTTTATACACAAAATAATGAATATTATACATTTCACAAATTGTATATTTTTATTGGATATACGCATTTTATTCGTATAAATGCATATTCTTGTGCATTTTATCATATAAAATTCCTATAACTTTCGTTATCATTGTATTTTTTTCCAGTTGACTATGAATATTATGCGATGTATAATACAGCCATCAAATCCCTCCCCGAGAGGAAAGGAAAAGAAAAGGAGATATTATTATGAAAAAGTTGATTGCTGTTATTCTTTCTGTTCTGATGCTGACGAGTGTATTAGCAGGCTGCGTAGTAGAACAAGACGATGGCCCCGGCAAGAATCCTTACAACCTGAAAACCGTCAAAGAAGGCTACCTGACCGTAGTTACTTCCCCTGACTATGCACCCTACGAGTTTTATGCACTGGATGAAAACGGAAAGCCTACTTTGGCCGGCTTTGATATGGATCTGGCACAGTACATCGCTAACTACCTTGGCCTCACCTTGGAGGTCGTCCCCGTTGACTTTAACGGCATCATCGGTGAGATGGGCGCAGGCGTTGCAGACCTGGCTATGGCCGGTCTCTCCCCCGATCCCGACCGTCTTGAAAAAATGGATTTCTCCGAGATCTACTATGGCGGCAAGCAAGCCTTTATCACCACCAACAGTAAGAAGGACATGTTCTCCGATCTCGACTCTCTGAACAATGCTGATGCTTCCATCGGCGCACAGAACGGTACCATTCAGATGGATCTGGCCGCTGAATACAGCGCTGATGCCGACATCGTCAGCCTCACCAAGGCCACTGATATCATCGCTGACCTGGTCGCTGGCAACCTGGACGGTGCCTACATTGAATGGGACGTGGCTGTTTCCTATCAAAAGAACTACCCCGAGCTGCACATTGTCTGCGAAGTTCCCTACAGTGAAGACGGTAATGTCATCGGCGTTGCCAAGGGCAATGCAGAGCTGCTGAAATATGTCAACGAAGCTCTGAAGCAGTGCATCGACAGCGGCACCTTTAATCAATATTTGGAAAAGGCTAACCAGTTGGCCGCCGGTGAAAAGTACGAGGGTATGCTCGATAGCGAAGGCAACATTCCCACCGAGGCTCCCGCCACCGACGAATAACATAACTTAACCACCAATTCCTCCTCCTTTGCGAGGAGGAATCGGTGCGTTAATGAAGATAAGGAGTAACCCCCTATGGGCAATCTGATTACAGCTTCGGGCTTTGAAAAAACTTTTCAATACGCCGAGCACTTTAAGCACGGTTTGATCGTCACCGTTCTGTTGGCGTTATTTACCGTTTTTTTTGGCTTTATATTTGGTATTATCCTTGCAATCGCCAGAATGAGCGATCTACGTCCCTTCCGCTTCTTAAGCCTGGACAGGAACGGTCGTCTGAGGGGCAACGGAGTTTTGCTTACAATAAGCAAATTTAACCCCATTTCGTTTATTGCAGGCTGCTACGTGGAGATCATTCGGTCTACCCCCGTACTGGTGCAGATTATGATCATCTACTATGGTGTTTTTCGAGTGATTAAGCTGCCAAACTATACCATATTTGGTTTCTTGAAATTCCAACGTTTCTTCCCCGGTGTTGTTGCATTGAGCATGAATTCCGCGGCATATCTTTGTGAGATCATCCGCAGCGGCATCCAGTCCATCGACCTTGGTCAAACAGAGGCCGCCAGAAGCTTGGGTATGTCCAAGGGGCAAACCTTGATGAGCATCATTCTGCCGCAGGCGATCAAGAATATCTTGCCTGCCATTGCAAATGAATTTGTCGTCATCATCAAAGAGTCCGCCATTGCCTATACCATCGGCGTTCCGGACCTGATGGCTGCCGTCAACGATGTGCGTGGTGCTGCCAGCATTATCATGGAGCCGCTTTTGGTTGCCACAGCCGTTTATTTCTGCTTGTGCTTCCCCACCTCTAAGATCATTCAGTACTTTGAAAGGAGAATGAGCCGTGGCGACAAACGATAATCTGATCGAAGTTCATAACCTGAAAAAGTATTATAACAACGGCAAACTCCACGCACTGGACGATGTATCCATTGCAGTGCAGCCCGGTGAAGTGGTGGTGGTGATCGGTCCTTCGGGCTCCGGCAAAAGCACCCTGCTGCGCAGCCTCAATTTGCTGGAGGTGCCCACCGACGGCTCCATTCTGTTCCACGGTATTGATATCACAAAAAAGACCCATATCAATGCTCTTGGCAAAAAAGAAAAGGTAGATATCAATTCCCACAGAGAAAAAATGGGTATGGTTTTTCAGCATTTTAACCTGTTCCCCCATAAAACAATCATCGATAATATGATCCTCGCACCTGTAAAGGTGCTGAAGATGCGCAAAGATGCCGCTAAGGAAAAAGCGATGGAATTGCTTGCAAAGGTAGGTCTTGAGGATCGGGCAGATGCCTACCCAATTCAGCTTTCCGGTGGACAGAAGCAGCGGATTGCTATCGTCAGAGCCCTGATGATGCAGCCTGAGGTTATGCTTTTTGACGAACCCACCTCCGCCCTTGACCCGGAAATGGTTGGCGAAGTTCTTGCAGTTATGAAGGACCTTGCAAGGGACGGTATGACCATGGTGGTTGTCACCCATGAGATGGGCTTTGCCCGCGAGGTTGGCACCCGTGTTGTATTTATGGACGAAGGCAAAATTCTTGAGCAAGGTACGCCCAAGGATATCTTTGAATCTCCCAAGCACCCAAGACTTCAGGAATTTCTTTCCAAAGTTCTGTAACAAAAAATGTCGCTCCAGGCTTTTGCCCTACGGAGCGACATTTTTATTTGCAGATATATACAATCCTGCTGTTTTCATCCATATGTACCGGCCATACATACTGCTCAGATCCGCTCTGCAAGCAATCCACATAGGTAACATATGTAACGCCGCCGATATACAGATTCTTATCCTCTGCGTAATTTTTGTGGGCAATAAAAATCGTGTCATAATCATACTCTGACACATTGCGAACAAGCATTCCCTTCAAATCATATTCCAAAGTAATTTCAGCAGAGTCAAGCATTGCTGCACCTTCAGTGGATGCGCTGCCAACAACAGAACATATGCCCATATCACAATAAGCCTTACGGTCTTTTTCCTGCACAAGCACCGTTGCGCCTGGTGGAATACAGGTTGCCTCAAAGCGGTATAGCCCATAATCCAGCCCAACAATAATGCGGCAGCCAGCAACCATATTTGCGCCGGAATTATGCAGGTATAACGCCGCAACACCCGATACATACTCCTCACTGCCATCTTCCAAATATGGCCCATCATAGCTTACTATCTGTTCTGCAACCAAAGTAGTATTGGCAATCATTGCAGGCAGCTGCACGGTATCGGTAAATATGGCTGGAACATCGTCAATAATGGGTTTTTTGGTCAGCGGCACCATATCCGCAGCTATCACAATTGTGTACAAACCGGCAAACAAAATGAGAAAGCTAATTACCAGGATAAAGCCCCGGTTTATTCTTTGAATATACATAACAGCCCCCCAGTTCAGATGCCATTATAAATGGGTTATTTTAGAACATTCAAGGGAATACGGAAGATGGAAAATATATTACACGCCAATATGCTATCTTCCTCTGTCAAATCAGATAAATTGCAGCAAAAAAGCCGTCAAATGACGGCTATTTTACATGTTCATTTCCAGCACGATTCGCAAAGCCTGCTCCGCTGCCGCAACGCGTACTTGCTGACGGTTGCCTTCAAAACGGAACTTACGGGCAAAGCTGATATTTGCATCGGCATAGCCAATAAACACCGTGCCAACAGGGGTGCCAAAATCATCCCCATCAGGGCCGGCAAGCCCAGTAACAGAAATGGCTATATCTGCGCCAAGCTTTTTCATTGCCCCCGTTGCCATTGCGACAGCTACCGGCTGGGATACAGCACCAAACTTGGCAAGCATATCAGCCGGCACGCCAAGCTGCGCCTCTTTGACATGATTGGTATAGCTGATGATGCCGCCTTTATACACCCTGGAGCTACCGGGGACGGCAGTCAGCAAGCTGCCAATCATACCACCGGTACAGCTTTCTGCAGTAACCAGGGTCTTATCCCCCAGAGTGCGCAGTACCACTTCACACAGGTTCGTCATTATATTTCACCGTGATCTTTTCCACATCTGCAAGGGCAGCTTCAATCAGCGCCTTTCGATCGAGCTTTTTTTCTGCCTCAATCAGCTGGGAAATGGTGGGCTTGGTCTTGGGATGCTTGGGTGTGAATACCGTGCAGCAATCCTCATAGGGCAAAATAGAGGTATCCAAGGTGCCAATACGACGGGCGATGGACACAATCTCCTCTTTATCCATACCCACGAGAGGCATAAAAATGGGCATATCCACCACCGCGCCGGTAACCGCCATAGCCTGCATAGTTTGGCTGGCAACCTGACCCAGATTTTCACCGGTGATCAGCGCACCGCAGCCGTGCTGCAGGGCAATTTCCTGAGAAATCTCCATCATAAAGCGGCGCATAATCAGAGTAAAGAACTCCTCAGCACAGTTATCCCGAATTGCCTCCTGAATGGGGGTAAAGTTCACCACATTTAAGGTCATACGGCCGCAATATTTGGTAACCAACCGGGCAAGCTCAAGCACCTTATCCTTGGCAAGCTGAGATGTATAAGGATAAGAGAAGAAATGAACGCACTCAATCTCCACACCGCGTTTTGCGATCATATAAGCGGCAACCGGCGAATCAATGCCGCCGGAAAGCAGGCACATTGCCCTGCCGCCAACCCCGGTGGGCAAGCCGCCAGCGCCGGGCTCAGCAGGCCCATGAACATAAGCAGCAAGGTCACGCACCTCAACATAAACAGTATAAGCCGGATTGCGCACATCCACGCGACAATCAGGATGAGCTTCGGCAATACGGCCGCCAATTTCCTGGGAAATACCAATGGAGGTCAGCGGGAAGCTCTTATCTGAGCGTTTGGACTCCACCTTAAAAGACTCGGCGCAGTCAATGTCATCGCCAAGATAGGCTTCCACAGCCTCAAAAATGCTGTCTAAGTCCTTTTTGCAAGGGCGGCAACGGCACAGACTCACCAAGCCAAAAATGCTTTTACAAGCCTCCCATGCCCCATCCAGGTCCGCATTTTCATCCATGGGCTCCACATAGACGGTGGACTGCATAATATAAACGTCAAAGTTGCCATATGGTCTGACACGACGGCGCACATTCTGACGCAGCTTATCTTCAAATTGCCGCTTGTTTGCACCCTTGAGTACAATCTCACCAAGCTTCAGTAAAAAAATCTCATTCACTTAATTATCCTCACTTTATACATCTGCAGTTCTGTACTGAATAGCTTCCGCCACATGCTCAGTTAAAATATCCTTACTGCCTGCAAGATCAGCAATAGTCCGCGCAACCTTTAAAATGCGGTCATAGCTACGGGCAGTAAGTCCATAGTCATCAAAGGCTGCTTCCATCAGGCTATGACCGTCTTTATCCAACTGACAGTATTCCCGTAATTCATCAGGGCCCATACGGGAGTTGCAGGTAATTGCTCTTTTGTCGTAACGGGCCTGCTGAATACGCCTGGCTTTGTTTACCCGTTCCTTGATTGCCGCTGAAGGCTCAGCCTCTGCGCGCATCTGAAGCTCCTCATAATGGACGGCAGGCACCTCAACAATAATGTCAATGCGGTCAAGCAGCGGCCCGGAAATTCTGCTCCGGTAGGCATCCACTGCAAATGGCGTGCATTTACATCTGCCGGAGGGGTCGCCATACCAGCCGCATTTACAGGGATTCATGGCACAAACCAGCATAAATTCCGCAGGATACTGGGCGCTGCCGGAAGCCCGGGAAATGGTTACATATCCATCTTCCAAAGGCTGGCGCATTACATCCAAAGTATCCCGCTTAAATTCGGGAAGCTCATCTAAGAACAAAACGCCCTTATGGGCAAGAGATATTTCACCCGGCTTTGGATTGCTGCCGCCGCCGGTAAGGCCTACATTGGAAATGGTGTGGTGGGGCGAACGGAAAGGCCGCTGCATAACCATTGGCTTTTTGGCGCTGAGCAGACCCATCACAGAATATACCTGGGAAACAGACAGAGATTCATCCCATGTCATATCCGGCAAAATGGACGGCAATCGCTTGCTGAGCATGCTTTTACCGGAGCCTGGAGGGCCGATGAGCAGAATGTTATGACCGCCTGCTGCGGCAATTTCCAATGCCCGCTTAGCATTATCCTGCCCCAGCACGTCCTTATAGTCCAGCGTATAGGTTTGCTTTCCATCAGGCATCCAAAGTGGCTGCTCTGCCATAGGCTTTCCTTCATTAAGGGCTTGCAGCAGCTCAGATACACTTTGCACAGGTATCACCGCCGCGCCACGGGCAAGCGTTGCCTCCGGGGCATTGTGAGCCGGAACATACAGCTTCTGAATGCCTGCCCTTCTGGCGGCAATTGCCATCGGCAGCACACCGGAAACAGGACGCACCGTGCCGTCAAGGCTCACCTCACCAATAAAGGCGCTGGTTTCATCGGGCGTTTTTACCACACCGCTGGCGCAGAGAATGCTTAGCAAAATAGGCAGATCATAGTGGGTGCCGATTTTCTTAAGATTTGCCGGGGCAAGGTTAACTGTGATTCTGCCGGTGGGAAACTTGGCTCCACTGGACTTGGCAGCCGCACGAACCCGTTCTCTGGCTTCCTTAACTGCAGCATCGGGAAGGCCCACAATTTCAAAATTGGGAAGGCCGTTGGAAATATAACATTCCACACTGACACCACTACCGCGAATGCCGCTGATGCCCATAGAGCGAACGGTACAAAGCATAACCTCAACTCCTTGTAATTTATAGATAAATCATACTCTATTTGCAGCAAAAACACAATTCTTTTTTTCCTTTCCATCCATATTTTCCATTAGTCGTCAAAACAGGCATTTCTTTTTCTCATAATTTCGTTGTTTTTCACTCTGACGGGCCGCAAAAATCCTTTACAAAACCATCAAAAGGTGCTATTATATATGGGACAAAAATTGAATACTTTAGGAGGTATCATTTTGGCAAGAAAATTTAAGACTATGGACGGCAATACTGCTGCCGCCCACGTTAGCTACGCATTTACCGAAGTAGCTGGCATCTACCCCATTACGCCCTCCAGCCCCATGGCCGACTATGTTGACCAGTGGTCTGCTGCCGGCCGTAAGAACATTTTTGGCGATACTGTAAAGGTCGTTGAGATGCAGTCCGAAGCTGGTGCTGCAGGTACCGTTCACGGCTCTCTGGCCGCCGGTGCTCTGACCACCACCTACACTGCTTCCCAGGGCCTTCTGCTGATGATTCCCAACATGTACAAAATCGCCGGTGAGCTGCTTCCCAGCGTGTTCCACGTTTCTGCCCGTACTGTTGCTGCCCAGGCTCTGAACATTTTCGGTGACCACTCCGACGTTTACGCCTGCCGTCAGACCGGCTTTGCTATGCTGGCTGAAACCAACGTACAGGAAGTTATGGATCTGGGTGCTGTTGCTCACCTGGCTTCCATTGAAGGCCGTGTCCCCTTCATCAACTTCTTCGACGGCTTCCGTACCTCCCACGAGATCCAGAAGATTGCTATCTGGGACTACGAGGATCTGAAGGAAATGTGCAACATGGAAGCTGTTGCCGAGTTCCGTAAGCACTCCCTGAACCCCGAGCGTCCCGCAATGCGTGGCTCTCACGAGAACGACGACATCTTCTTCCAGCATCGCGAGGCCTGCAACAAGTACTACACCGCACTGCC
>JAZMZJ010000029.1:0-1949 GCA_045585915.1 Faecousia sp.
CTTGTCCCGGTTGGCGTCATGCTCCTTTTTCACCCGATGGAGCATCAGATATTGCCCTTCCCGGGTGGGGTAGCAAAGAGTGGTTTGCTGCATTTTTCTCACCTCAAATCGGATATATATTAGCACATTTGCCCTTCCTGCGCAACGGAAGAAACGCCGGAGAGGCATATAACTCTCCGGCGTTTTGTAAATCCTCAAAGTCGTTCGCAGCACTGTGCGGTTTCAAAAATTCGGTTTATTAATTCATCTGTGATGAACCGCTTCCGGGCAATCAGGGCCAAGTTGTTGCCTGAAAGGGTTTCGGGGAAATTCATTCGTGCCGCTGCCCAGTATACAGCATCTGCTTCTTCCTGTAGCGGCTGACGGCAAAAGCAGAGGGTCTGATAGGGAGAATCTCCATATCAAGTGGGGCTTGGGGGAAGAATTTGCCAATATGACTGATCTGCGCGGCAGAGAAAGTCCACAAATTCGTTGGTACATTTTCCGGTGCTGCCAATTACGTAGGGGCTAGCCAGAGGGGTTATGTGCATTAGTATGCCGCTTTTTGCACAAAACACCTTAATCGCCAAGTCGGAGCGTGCTTTCACGCTGACACAATGCATGGGGAACACATTCGTAGCAGGCATCTCCGCCGTGAACAATGTGCTCAATCAATATTTCCACACTCCGCTGAGCCATAAGCTGGGCAGACTGGATAACCGTTGAAAGCTGGGGCACAAGATAGGAACCAAGGGGAAGCCCGTCAAAACCCATAACGGAAACATCCTGGGGAACACGGAGTCCATTATCGTGGAGAGCACGGATGGCCCCGATAGCCATAACATCCGCAACGGCAAAAAGCGCCGTGAAAGGTCTGCCGTTTGCAATAAGCTTTTGCGTGGCGTTGTATCCGTCCTGATAGGAGTAGCGAACGCCCTGATAACCCAGTTCTTCGTCGTAATCTATCCCATGGTTGCGGAAGGACTGGAGGCAGCCTTCATAACGCAGGCGGCTTGTGTCCGATATATTGCGGTCGCCGCCTACGATAACAAACTTGCGGTGTCCCATGGCGACCAGAGAATCAATCGCGCAGCGGGCAGCCTGCCGGTCATTTGAGGAATCGCTGGAAAGATTGGGGAAGGAAAGACCGGAGGCATCGTTGGAAACTATAACGCAGGGGATATCGATTTTGTCGAAATCCTTGAGAAAATTTTTGCTGTTGCCGCCCAGAAACAAGATTCCAAGGGGCTTTTTCTCCTTGCAGAGCTGAATGGCGCGGAGCACCTCGTTGAGATCCTCGTCCATATAGTCCACATGAAGAGGATAGTGAGTTTTTGAAACAAGAGACTGTATGGTCTCTATCATCTCACCAAAAAGCTCATTGGCAGTGCCCTTAACAACAACCAAAATGGAATTGGCGTGCTGTTTAAGATGCTTTGCGTTGGTATTAATTTGGAAACCGCTTTCTTCGACCACTTTACGGATCTCTTCGCGGACCTTGCTGCTGACATTGGGGTGGTTATTCAGCACGCGAGAAACCGTGGCTACGCTGTAGCCGGTTTTTTTGGCCAGGTCCTTGATTGTCACGGAAATTCCTCCTTACATCTGTATATGGCAAATGCCAATGGTTAATTAAAAGAAAATCAGCCCTTTACAGCTCCAGCAGCAACACCCTTGATGATGTGCTTCTGGCAAGTGAGATAGAATACGATAACGGGGATAATGCTCAGTAGAATCAGAGCCATGGTTGCACCAAGGTCAACAGTGCCATAACTGCCCTTCAGATACTGGATATGGATGGGAATGGTCATATACTTGGTGCGGTCCAAAACCAGATAAGGAAGCAGATAGTCGTTCCATACCCACATAATTTCAAGAATGGCAACGGAAATCATAGTGGGCTTGAGCATGGGAAGAACCACGCTGAAATAGGTGCGCAGGGGGCTGCAGCCGTCAATGGCGGCAGCTTC
>JAZMZJ010000030.1:0-34051 GCA_045585915.1 Faecousia sp.
CGCAGGGTGCGGTATTTGCTCTTTACATTCCAGGCAAAAATCGTGAGCAGTGCCAAAATGGACAACACAGCGAAGCTGTGCTCGCCCAGACGCATAGCCAGCCGCAGGCACTGATAGCCGGTCTTATAAATCACACCGCCAATGCCATCCTGATAGTTAAAGGCAAAGCTGCGCAGGCCGTCTACAGATTCTCCGGTGTCTATCAGCTTTCCGTAAATGGAACTGCTGAACATAATGGCTGCGCCAATGAGGGCGCCTGCTGCCATTGCCAGGTGGACGGGATTAAAACGCCCCTGCTTTTTGCGATGGTATATCAGAGCGCAAATGGTTGCAAGCACCATGAAGATTGCCACATTTTCCAAAAACAGTTGACCTGCTAAGGTCACAAAGCCAAACAGCACAGCCCTCCAGGGAGATGCCTTGGTGGGTGCCTCCGGCGCAAATATGCTCATAAGCTCCCACAGGCACAGCAGCATAAACACCATGCTGATGCCATAGTTGGCAAAGCCGGATACCCAGCCGTAAACCTGATTGAGCACCCCGTGATTGGTGGTCAGCAGCAGAAGATTGGCTGCCAGGAAAAACAGGTTGCGATCTTGGGCGGTGCGGCGTCCTGTAACCTTGGCGGCAATTTGGGCCAGCAGCAGGGGAATAAGGAAAGCGCTAAGACCCATAATCAGAGCCTTGGCTACATAGGAACGGGACATAATCACAATAAAGAAATTGCCCACATAGCGGCTGTTGATATCTGCGGTGAACAGATGCTGCAGGCCGATGGGAAGACCCCAGTCCCAGTCGTCGTGGGAATAGGGGATTTGGGCGGCCAGCCACACATAAAATACGGCAAAGGCAGCATATAGCACTGCCGTTCCTACCCGGCTTTTCTTTGGGGTAAGGGTTGCGTTCATAAAAATCCTTCTTTCTTTTTCAAATCCCGACAGGAATTTAGTCTATTGTTTGCAAAGACAAACAATAGACTCCACGTGGGCGCACCTTGGGAACAAGTCTGCCGCTTGGGCGGAGGCAAGGGCGTAGCCCTTTTCCTTCAGCAGCGCCACATCCCGGGCAAGGGTTGCCGGGTCGCAGGAAACATAGACAATGCGCTTGGGGGACATACGGCTAAGGGCTTCGATGGTGTCGGCATTCAGGCCCTTTCGGGGTGGGTCTACCACCACCACATCGGGCTTAACGCCCCGGCTTTCCAGCTCCAGGGCGGCTTTGCCTGCATCACCGCAGAAAAATTCCGCGTTTTCAATGCCGCCCAGCCTTGCATTGCGCCGGGCGTCTTCCACAGCCGCCTTCACTACCTCCACACCAATGACCCTGCCGGCAGCTTTTGCCATAGCTAAGGTGATGGTGCCAACACCGCAGTAAAGGTCCAGCACCAGGTCATTTTTCGTAATGCCGGCCTGCTCGATGGCTGCGGCATATAGCCGCTGGGCCTGGTGGTGGTTTACCTGATAAAAGGATTGGGCGGAGATGCGGAAGGTGAGGCCGCACAGCGTATCTTCAATATAGCCCGGGCCATAGAGGGTGAGAGTCTTATCCCCTAAAACGGTGTTGCCCGGTTTTTCATTGATGCTCAGCACCAGCGTGGTAAAGCCCGGGATTTTTTGCAGCCGGGCAATGAGCTCCTTTTCGTGGGGCAGGCTCTTGCCGTTGCAGCACAGGCAGACCAAAAGCTCCTTGCTCACTGCTCCCTGACGGACAAAAATATGCCGCAAAAGACCTTTGTGGGTCTTTTCGTCATAGGCGCTGAGGCGGTAGTGGTTAAAAAAGTCCACCACCGCAGTTTTTACCATATCCGCTTCCTTACATAGAATCCGGCAGCCCTCGTTTTCCACGATTTCGTGACTGCCTGCCCGGTAAAAGCCTGCGTACACCCGGCCCTTTTTGGAGGCTACCGGGTAGATGGCCTTATTGCGGTAGCCATAGCAGGTGGGCGCTTCCAAAATGGGTAAGGCGAGCAGATTTTCTCCTGCCATCCGGTTTAAGTTGCTGCGCACCCGGTCGGCTTTCAGGGCGGCCTCTTCAGCATAGTCCATATGCCAAAAATCGCAGCCGCCGCACAGCTTGGCAACCTCACATTCCCGATTAACCCGGTGAGGGGATTTTTCCAAAAGCTGCTCCATTTTGCCGGCGGCCCAGGTTTTACCCACCTTTTCAATACGCACCAGGCATTTTTCACCCCGTATGGCGTTGGGAATAAATACGGCGCAGCCTTCGATTTTTGCAACGCCCTGACCTTCGGCAGTGTAGTCGGTAATCAAGGCTTCATAAACATGGTTTTTAATTAGCATTACAGCACCATTTCCATTGTGGTTTTTTGGCTTTTAAGCCCCATCTTTTGGTAAAATTGTTCAGCGCCCCAGTTGCCCGACCATACATTTAAGGTAATGGCGTGGCACTTGCGCATTTTACTGTAGCGGACAATCTCTTCAAAAATGGCGCTGCCAATGTGCTGACCTTGGTGACTTTCCAGCACGCAAAGGTCATCAATATATAAGGTAAGGCGGTCCCGGAGCACGGGGTCCTTTTCCGTTTGAAGAACCTGGCAAAAGCCGTAGCCAACCACAGCGCCCGCATCTTCTGCTACAAAGATGGGCGTATCTGTGCGCTCTATCAGGGAAAAAAGCTGAGAAGGACCGTATTTGCAGGCATTGTCCCGAAAAAGGTCCGGCCGCAGACTGTGATGCACAGCGCCAACCTGCTTAAGCAGGGTAAGCAGTGCAGGCACATCCCGGTTTTCCGCAAAACGAATTGTCATAACAATACCTCCTTTGGGCATAAACGGACTATGGTTATCATAACACAAAAGCAGTCTGCGGTAAAGAAGGAAATGGAGAAAAGGGCTTTGTGCATATTAGCTAAAACATAGAAATAAAATTTGGCAGAATTGTGGAAAATATCTCCAGGCAGCGAAAAAACATTGAAAAATGCACCAAAATGCGGTACAGTATTGATGGGGAAGCCAGAGGCTTCCCTTTCCAGAGCCCTGATAAAAAGGGCAAAATTAAGGAGGAAAAGAACTATGAAGAAACTTTTAGCAATGCTGCTGGCCGTTTTGATGGTAGTTGGCCTGTTCGCAGGCTGCGGCGGTGAGCAGGAGGACACCACGCCCTCTGTTTACTACCTGAACTTCAAGCCAGAGCAGGACGATGATTGGAAGGCTCTGGCTGCTAAGTACACCGAGCTGACCGGCATCCCCGTGACTGTTGTCACCGCTGCATCCGGTACTTATGAAGAAACCCTGATTGCTGAAATGGGCAAGAGCGAAGCTCCCACCCTGTTCCAGGTCAATGGTCCTGTTGGTCTTGCCAACTGGAAGGATTACTGCCTGGATCTGACCGGCTCCAAGGTTCTGGGCGAGGTAAAGTCCAACGACTTCGTTCTGGCTGAGGACGGTGCTACCTACGGTATCGCTTATGTTATCGAGACCTACGGCATCATCTACAACAAGGCTCTGCTGGAAGAGGCTGGCTACACTGAGGCTGACATCACTGACTTTGCTTCCCTGAAGGCTGTTGTTGAGGACATCACTGCCCGCAGCGAAGAGCTGGGCTTTGCTGCCTTTGCATCCAACGGTATGGATGGATCTTCCGACTGGCGTTTCAAGACCCACCTGGCTAACCTGCCCCTGTACTATGAGTACGAGGCTGACGGCGTAAACGCTGCCGAGATCAAGGGCACCTATCTGGACGGCTACCGCAAGGTTTGGGATCTGTACATCAACAACTCCACCTGCGATCCCGCTGACCTGTCCACCAAGACCGGCGCTGACGCTGTTGCCGATATGGTTGACGGCAAGGCTGTGTTCTATCAGAACGGCACCTGGGCTTACTCCGACCTGGCTGCTCTGGGCGATGACAACCTGGGTATGCTGCCTATCTACATCGGTGTAGAGGGCGAAGAGAACCAGGGCCTGTGCACCGGTTCTGAGAACTTCTGGTGTGTCAACAAGGAAGCTTCCGCAGTTGATGTTCAGGCTACTCTGGACTTCATCTACTGGTGTGTAACTTCCGAAGAGGGCACCAAGGCCATGGCTGACGACATGGGCTTCGTTATCCCCTTCAAGAAGGCTCTGCCTGCTTCCAACCCCCTGGTTACCATTGCTAACGAGTATGTTGCTGCTGGCAAGAAGTCCGTTGACTGGTGCTTCCCCACCATGCCTTCCGAAGAGTGGAAGAACGGCGTAGGCTCTGCTCTGACTGCTTATGCTGCCGACCAGACCGATGCTAACTGGGAAGCTGTCGTTGACGCTTTTGTTGACGGCTGGGTGACCGAATACAATAAGAACAACTAATTTTGCATTCTCTTGGGGGTGGGCTTCTGCCCACCCCTAATTTAGCTTGATATCCCGAGAAGTCCGTTAGAGGAGGGAGTCCCCTTGACCAAGTATATTCGCCGTTGGTGGCTGATTTTTTTAATCCCTACCCTGGCCGCCTTTGTTATTGGCTTTATCGTGCCCTTTGCAGAGGGCTTGTATCTTTCTTTTTGCAATTTTACCACTTTGAAGAAAGTGGAGTTTCTCGGCTTTGATAATTATATTAAGGCCTTTGCTGACCCTGCATTCCGGAAGGCGTTTTTATTTACGGCTTCCTTTACTGTTGTATCCACATTGCTTATCAATGTGGCGGCTTTTGCTATCGCCCTGGCGCTGACCGGAAAAATGAAGGGCACCAACGCCTTCCGTACGGTGTTTTTTATGCCCAATCTTATTGGCGGCATCGTCCTTGGCTTTATTTGGAATATTCTGATCAACGGCATCCTGAGTGTTGTGGAGCAGCCCCTGCTGGCGCTCAATGCTACTGCCGGTTACTGGGGCCTCATCATTTTGATGTGTTGGCAACAGATCGGTTATATGATGATCATTTATATTGCTGGCCTGCAGTCCATCCCCAGCTCCTATTTGGAAGCTGCGAATATTGACGGCGCCAGCCGTTGGCAGACTTTGTGGAAGGTGAAGATTCCTAATGTAATGCCCTCCATTACCATCTGCCTGTTCTTGACCCTGACCAATTCTTTCAAGCTTTTTGACCAGAACCTGGCCCTTACCGGCGGCGATCCCAACCACGCCACCGATATGCTGGCCCTGAATATCTATAATGATTTCTACACCGGCTCTGCCCGCTTCAGAGGTGTGGGTCAGGCAAAAGCCGTAATTTTCTGCATTATGGTTATTGTTATTGCCCTTATTCAGCTTCGGGCTACCCGTAGTAAGGAGGTGCAGCAATAATGGCAGGTTCTTTGAAAACTCCATCCGGCAAGGGCAAGCTCTGGAGCCTGATCGGTACGGTGCTATTTACGCTCCTGGCCATTGCCTGGATGTATCCCATCGTTATGGTGGTTATCAATTCCTTCAAGCTCAATACCTATATAACCACCGACGGCGTATTTCATCTGCCCAACGCTAAGGACTTTGCAGCCTTTACCAATTATGTTTCCGCGTTGAGCAAGAACGGTTTTTTGGAGGCCTTTTTATATAGCCTTTTGATTACCGTATCTTCTGTTGCCCTCATTTTGGTGTGCTGCTCCATGTGCGCCTGGTATGTGGTGCGCGTGGAAAACCTGGTCACCAAGCTGGTGTATTATCTTTTTGTGTTTTCCATGGTGGTGCCCTTCCAAATGCTTATGTTCACCCTGGCTGCTACGGCTGACCAAACGGGCCTGAACAAGCCCTGGAACCTGTGCATCATTTATCTGGGCTTTGGCGCAGGACTGGCGGTGTTTATGTTCACCGGCTTTATGAAATCCTCGCCCCTGGAAATTGAGGAAGCCGCTATGATCGATGGCTGCAATCCTTTGCAGACCTTCTTCCGGGTGGTGTTCCCGGTGCTTAAGCCTACCATGATTTCCGTTGGAATTCTGGAGACCATGTGGGTGTGGAACGACTATCTGCTGCCCTACTTGACCTTGGACAGAAAGAAATTCCAGACCATTCCCATCCTTATTCAGTACTTTAAGGGCGGCTATGGCCGTGTGGATATGGGTGCTATTATGGCCTGCGTGGTGCTGACGGTGCTGCCCATTGTGGTGCTGTATTTGCTGTGTCAAAAGCATATCATCAAGGGCGTTATCGCCGGCGCGGTGAAAGGATGATAAGAAAAAATCCACCTGGTTTCAGGTGGATTTTTGTTATCAATGGTTGCGCAAATTAGCAGCTTCCGGAGCAAAAAGTTATGTCCTTAATTTGTAGTATAGCTGCTGTGGTTTGCAGATAATTTGGCAAACTGCCCAATTTCATTGCGCGCTGAAAAAAGGCATGATATAATGAAAAAAATAACAAGGGAGGCGGGATTATGAATATTATAATCGTACCTGCTGAGGAAAAATATATAGATAATTGCATCCGGGTGGGAATTCGTGCGTGGGAAGCTGTCCATAAGTTTTATGCTGCATGTATCGGCGAGGACCTGCATGAGGAGCTGTTTGGCTCTTGGCAGGAAGCTAAGACTGAAAGCATTCGCCAAACCTGGGCAGACGGCGCTTTTGTGGCGCTGGCTGACGACCGGGTGGTAGGCTATGTTATTTACAAAATTAACAATATTTTGGGCAAGATACAGGACAATGCGGTTGATCCGGATTTTTGGGGTCAGGGAATCAATACCAAGCTGGGTGAAGCCGCACTGGATGCCATGCGCAGCGCCGGCTGTAAGTATGCTGCTGCTGATATCAAGCTGGGGGAAGGCGGCGTTCAGGCGCGGCGTTCCTACGGCAAGCTGGGCTTCGACCGCAATCTACCTGCGATTATGTACTATCAAAGGTTGGACCCGGATATGCAGCCCTATGCCACCTGCAGTGATGTGGTGCAAGTGATTCCCTGTGAGGAAAAGCACCTGGATGATTGCGTTCGGATTGCACAGACCGCCTGGGATATCATTCATAATATCTACATTCAGCATCTGGGCAAAGAAATGCACGATGAGCTCAATGCCGGCTGGCAAGAAAGTCTGACAAAGGATATTCTTGCTGCGCAGATGGGCGGCCGTGGCTATGTTGCAATTGTAGACGGTAAGGTGGCAGGCTTTGCCGCTTACCGGTTGGACGGAAATAGGGGACACATTGGCCGCAATGCGGTGGACCCGGCTTACCGAGGCAGAGGCATTGCCAAGCTGCTGTATGGACAGCTGATTAACGGTATGATTGCCGAGGGTTGCCGCTATACCATCGTTCACACCGGCCTGGATGACGGTCATGCCGGGGCGAGAAAAGCTTATGGCAAGGTAGGGTTTCAGTTGAACCTGTCTTCTGCCGTTTACTACTGTGAGCTCTAATTCTTTATTCGCAAAACACCATATTCTTAAAGGGGCGGTGAAACAACCGCCCCTTTTTGCATTTTATAGACAAACGTGAATGAATTGGGAGAACGCGTCTTTTTGCGCGCAGACGGCGCAGTGGTAGCCGGGGAGACTATATTCCCGGAAAAATAGCTCCGGTTCGCTTTGCAAAGCAGGCGCAGCGGCTGAAAAATCAAATTCCCGTCCCAGGATGCTTTCGCTCAGGCCGCAGCCCAGGGCCTTGCCCAGGCTTTCCTTCAGCACCCATAGGCGGCAAAACAGCTCCCGGGCTTGCTCCGGGGGTAAATTTTCCAAAAGCGCAGCTTCTCTCGGTGCAAAATAACGCCGGGCAAGCTGCGTGTTGACCTTTTGGGTGCACTGAATATCGCAGCCCACGGGGTTATCAGATAAGGCGCACAGAACAAAGCTGCCTGAGTGGGACAAGCTGAAATGCACCGGCAGACCTTGAATATAGGGCTTGCCGTTTTCTTCAGTCATCACTTGAAAATCATAGATACCTTGATCATTCAGGGCGTGGCGCAGAAGAGCTTCTGCGGCGATACAACGGCGTTTATCCTCGGTAAAGTGAAGAGAATCCGCCTTGGCTTTTCGCTCCCGACTTGCGGCATTGTACAGCTTCTCATAGGGCAGATCCTCTATAGATGCCATATAAACTTTGGTGTCCATAGGAAACCTCCCTGTGTTTTTTCTGATTATAACACACAAGGGCCACTCTTGCAATCAGCAAACCACCCGAATGCTTTTTCGCATGGAGCCGATGGCACTTTTTTCCAGGCGGGAAACCTGGGCCTGGGAAATGCCTACCAGGTTTGCTACTTCCATTTGGGTTTTGCCGTCATAAAACCGCAGGGAAAGAATTTGCTTTTCCCGTTCGCCCAGGTTGCCAAAGGCATCCTTCAGGGCAATATGCTCCATCCAGGCATTCTCGGTGTTACGGGTATCGTGCACCTGGTCCATCACAGTCAGGGGGTCGGCAGAGTCGGCATACACCGGGTCATACAGGCTCACCGGCGCGCATACCGCGTCCAAAGCCTGGCTGACCTCTTCCACGCTCAGCTCCAAAGTGGTAGCGACCTCCTCCAAAGAGGGCTCTCTGCCCAGCTTCAAAAGCATGGCCTCCTTGCACTGAAGCACCCGGTATGCCACATCCCGTATGGATCGGGATACCCGTATGGGGGCGTTGTCACGCAGATACCGCCGCACCTCTCCGGCAATCATAGGCACGCCGTAGGTGGAAAAACGCACTTGTTTGGAGGGGTCAAAATTGGCAATGGCCTTGATGAGCCCAATGCAGCCAACTTGAAACAGGTCGTCGGGATTCTCGCCCCGGCTGACAAATCGCTGGATTACGGAGAGCACCAGCCGCAGATTGCCTTCAATCAGTTCACTGCGGGCATTTTCGTCCCCAGCTTTGGCTTGGAGCAGCAGCGTCTCCATTTGTTTCTGGGATAAAACCTTAAGTCGGGCGGTATTCACACCGCAAATCTCTACTTTACCTTGCATATAGCCTCCGTAGAAATATCATTTCACAGGGGATCATTACCCAATCAGTATTTCCCGGCGGTGGGAAATCATACCGTCAAAATATTTGTGAAAACCGCACAAACTTTTTCGCCCGTTTTTTTAAAACAGAGGAAAATTAAGCGACAAAAGGTGACAAGCCGGTAACATTTTCCGCAAATTTCTGCAAAAAGTTACAGAAAAACACGGGGACATAACCTGTATAAAACCGAAAATACCCATAATATTTTACATTTTTTTGAAAAAAACAAAATTGGGGAAAAGCGGGGAAAAACCCTTGCCTATCAAAAGTTTTCCCCAAATTCCACAGGTTTTTCCACAAGGGGGAATTCCCCCTAAAACGGGAGAAAATACGGGTCAATTGGTTAACATAATGCTGTTTGACGGATTGTAACCTTTTGCCCCATTTTTCTGCTTTGAGCAATTTCACAAGAGGGAAAATTGAGATAAGAAAAATAGTACTTGACAGAAGTTTTGTTAAGACATAAGGCAGAAATGGGCTTTGCGGTGGTGTTTGTGCAAAAAAATTGAAATTAGGTATTGATTTTCCGGAAAAGGTGGGCTATAATGGGTAAACGCATGAGCTATTTTACAGAACAGGAGGTGTGACCATGCCCAACATCAAGTCCTCTAAGAAGGATGTTATCCGTTCCAAGGTTGCTTACGAGAAGAACAAGGCTGACAAGTCCGAGATGAAGACTGTCCTCAAGAAGTATGAGGCTGCTCTGGAATCTAGCGACCGCGCTGCTGCTGAGGTTGCTTATAAGGCTGCTGTCAAGTCTGTGGACCAGGCTGTTATCAAGGGTATTCTGCATAAGAATACTGCTGCCCGCAAGAAGAGCAGCATGACCCTGCGGCTGAATAAGCTGGCCTGATTTCTCTGAAAATATCTCCTTCCGGCTTTCCGGAGGGAGTTTTTTCATTTTACAGGATAGTCACCGCATTTATTTTGTGATATAATCGAGTTATCAAATTACGGAGGTGCGGAAATGGCGCGGCTTAACGACCCCATTACCATAATCAAAGGCATTGGACAGGCAAAAGCCAAGCAGTTTGCCGCTTTGGGCATCTATACTCTGCAGGACCTGATATGCCATTTCCCCCGGGCCTATGAGGACAGGACCCGTCTGGTGACGGTTTCCCAGTTAGAGCCGGATGTGCCGGCTTGCTTCCGGGCCACGGTGATGAGCGCCCCCCGTACTGCCCACATTCGTAAGGGACTGGACATTACCAAGGTGCAGGTGGCGGACCATACCGGACGGCTGACCCTGACCTTTTTTAACCGCAAGTTTTCCGCCGACCAGCTCCGCTATGGCGAAAGCTATATTTTTTACGGCGCTGTGTCCGGTGATTTTATCGGTTATAATATGGCTTCCCCGGTGTTTGAACGGGAGAGCGATGCGCCGGTTGCCACCCGCAGAATCCTGCCCATTTATCCCTTAACTGCCGGCCTTTCCAATGCTGCGGTGGTTAAGGCGGTTACACAGGCCTTAGCTATTTGTGATGTGCCGGCGGAGATTTTGCCGGATGAGGTGCGCCGGGAGCATGGTATTTTGGACGCCCAACGGGCATACTATGCCATCCATATGCCCACCTCAATGCAGGAGGCGGAGCTTGCTAAAAAGCGGCTGATATTTGAAGAATTTTTCATTTTTTCCGCAGGCCTTTCCCTGATGCGGGCGGCCCGGGCAGGCACCAAGGTGCCGGCCTACAAAAATACAGACCTGCAGGCCTTTATGAAGGCGCTGCCCTTCACACTTACCGGCGCCCAAATGCGGGCCATTGGGGAAATCGCAGAGGACCTGAAAAAGGGTACCCCTATGAACCGGCTGGTGCAGGGCGATGTGGGCAGCGGAAAAACCATGGTTGCTGCCGCTGCGGCGTACCTTGCCGCCCAAAACGGCTATCAGGCAGCCCTGATGGCACCTACAGAAATTTTGGCAGAGCAGCATTTTGCCGGCCTTAACAAGCTTCTTGCCCCCTTGGGAATCCGCCTTCTTTTGCTCACAGGCTCCATGACCGCCAAGCAAAAGAAGGAAGCCCGGGAGGGGATATCCCAAGGGCAGGCGCAGCTTGTAATCGGTACCCATGCTCTGCTTTCTGATGCCACGGAATTTTATAACCTGGGGCTGGTGATTGCCGACGAGCAGCACCGTTTTGGCGTGCGTCAGCGCTCGGCCCTTTCTGCCAAGGGAACAGACCCCCACCTGCTGGTGATGTCTGCCACACCCATACCCCGCACCTTAGCGCTGATTATGTATGGGGATTTGGAGGTTTCCATTCTCGATGAGCTGCCTCCCGGCAGACAGCCCGTGGATACCTTCCTGGTGGATGAGAGCTACCGGGCAAGAATCAATGCCTTTATCCGCAAGCAGGTGGACGAGGGTCATCAGGCTTTTGTGGTATGTCCGGCGGTGGAAGAAGGCGAAGCCCTGGAGCTGAAGGCCGCTGAGACCTGGGCCCAGACTCTGCGGCAGACGGTGTTCCCGGATCTTAGGGTGGCGCTCCTTCACGGTCAAATGAAGGGGGCGCAAAAAGAAGCGGTTATGACTCAGTTTGCAAGTCGCGAGGCCGATGTTCTGGTGGCAACCACGGTTGTGGAGGTGGGCGTGGATGTTCCCAATGCCACACTGATGGTCATTGAAGATGCCGACCGCTTTGGCCTTTCTCAGCTCCATCAGCTGCGAGGCAGAGTGGGCCGTGGCGGCGCTAAGAGCTATTGCATTTTGGTAAGCCACAATAAAAATTCTCAAACCAGGCAGCGGATGCAGGCCTTTTGCCGAACGAATGACGGCTTCAAGATTGCAGAGGAGGACCTGCGGCAACGGGGCCCCGGTGATTTCTTTGGCGCCCGGCAATCGGGTCTTCCCGTATTTCGGGTGGCAAACCTTAGCTGTGACCTGCAAACTCTGAAGCAGGCTCAGGAGGCCTCCCGGGTGTGGATTGAAAATATGGGTACTGCGCAAACCAAGGAAGCTGCTGCATTGCGGCAGCGGATTGCAGAGCTTTTTGCCCGCAGCCAGGGAACTATGAACTAAAACGACTACCGGGACGGCGTATGCTGCCCCGGTAGTTTTTGCATTTTTAGTGGTATCTTAAAACATTCTTAATAAACTATGTGCCACTCGTAAAAATATGGAAGAAAAAACTTGTAAATTTCTCTGCAGCAGTGGAAAATTTGAAAAATGGGTTGTAAGTTTGAGGTAAATGTAGTAAAATAGTACAACTGAAAGAATGCACATTGCACATATACTATGTATTACGGAGGAATCCTTATGGAAAAACCTATCGTACTGGTCATCATGGATGGCGTCGGCAAAGGTGACGGCGGCAGCGGTGACGCAGTAGCACAGGCCAAGACACCCACTTTGGACCGTCTGCTGGCCACCTGTCCCCATACTTACCTCAAAGCCCACGGCACAGCCGTTGGCCTGCCCTCTGATGAAGATATGGGCAACTCCGAGGTAGGTCACAATGCCCTTGGCTGCGGACAGGTATATTCTCAGGGCGCAAAGCTGGTTGGCGAGAGTATTGAAAACGGCGTGCTGTTTGCTTCCGACACTTGGAAAGCGCTGGCAGACAATGCCAAGGCCGGCAAGTCGATGCATTTCATCGGTCTTTTGTCCGATGGCAATGTTCACTCCAATATTCATCACCTCATTGCTCTGCTGCGGCAGGCTAAGGCTGAGGGTGTCAAGAAGGCATATTGCCACATTCTGCTGGATGGCCGCGATGTGCCTGCCACCTCTGCACCGGAGTATGTGCAGATGCTGGAGGATGTGCTTAAGGAGCTGTCTAAAGACGGCTGTGACTATGCCATTGCTTCCGGCGGCGGCCGTATGCAGCTGACCATGGACCGGTATGAAGCCAACTGGGGCATGGTAGAGCTGGGCTGGCGCACCCATGTGCAGGGTTTGGGCCGGCAGTTCGCCACTGCCTTGGAGGCTATTGAAACCTACCGGGCGGAAACCGGTTGCATTGACCAGGATTTGCCTGCCTTCGTGGTGGCAAGAAACGGCGAGCCTGTGGCAAAGATTGAAAACGGCGACAGCGTGGTGCTGTTTAACTTCCGCGGCGACCGGGCGCAGGAAATTTCCCTGGCTTTCGACCGCAAGGATTTTGATAAGTTTGACCGTCCCGGCTATACCGGCGTTAAGTTTGCCGGTATGCTCCAGTATGACGGCGACCTGAATATCCCTGAAAATTATCTGGTTCAGCCCCCGGTGATTACCAACACCCTCACCGAGGTGCTGTGTGAAGCAGGCATTACCCAGTATGCCCTGTCCGAGACCCAGAAATATGGCCATGTGACTTATTTCTGGAACGGCAACCGTTCCGGCAAGGTGAGCCCGGAGCTGGAGGTATATGAGGAAGTGCCTTCTGATGTGATTCCCTTTGAGCAGGCACCTGCTATGAAATCCAAAGAAATCACCGAGAAAATGGTGGCGGCCATGGCATCCGGAAAGTTCCGCTTCCTGCGGTGCAACTATCCCAACGGCGATATGGTTGGCCATACCGGTGTGATGGATGCGGTTGTATATGCAATGGAGTGCGTGGATAGTGGCCTGAAGGCCATTTTGGAGGCTGCCGACCGGTATGGCTACCGGGTGCTCATAACCGCTGACCACGGCAATGCCGACCAGATGACCGAAACCAAAAAGGGCAAAACTGCTCCCAGAACGGCCCATTCTCTTAATCCTGTTCCCTTTATCATCTATGACCCGGACAAGACCTATGTTGTCAAGGACGGCGCTTACGGCCTTGCCAACGTGGCTCCCACGGTGGTTAAGATGCTGGGACTGGAAGCTCCCGGGTGCTGGGAAGAGAGCTTGATTTGAGCCGGACCATATGTCAAGGAGGCTATCAAAATGATTCGTCAGGAAAACGAAAACGGCACCGTTAGTGTGTCCAACAGCGTATATACCCAAATTGCCGGCACCGCCGCATCCAACTGCTTCGGTGTTAAGGGCATGGTGGCCCGCTCCGTTAAGGATGGTGTGTATCACCTGCTCCGTAAGGAGTCAATGGGAAAGGGTGTCCGGGTGGAGATTCACGAGGATGAGTCCATCACTATTGATGTGCACATTATGGTCGACGGCGCAGTGAACCTGAGCGCCGTGGGCAGCTCTATTGTTTCTGAAGTTCGCTATGTAGTCAATAAATACACCGATACAGTTGTCCGCAGTGTAAACGTCTTTATCGATGCAGTGCAGTTCGACTGATAATTTTGGAGGTATAGAACATTGATACAGACAGTTAATGGCTCCGACTTGCGCCGCATGCTCATAAGCGCGGCTGCAGCCATCGAGATTAACAAAGAAAGGCTCAATGAGCTCAATGTGTTCCCTGTGCCCGACGGCGATACCGGCACCAATATGTCCATGACCATCGGCGCTGCCGCGGGTGAGCTGCGCAAGCTGGAGGCCTGCAGCGTAGAAAAGGCATCGAATACTGCCGCAACGGCTATGCTTCGGGGCGCCAGAGGTAATTCCGGCGTTATCCTGTCCCTTTTAATGCGTGGCATTTCCAAGCGCCTGAAGGGCGCAGAGATTTGTGACGGCGCCCTATGGGCAAGTGCTTTGCAGGATGGCGTGGATGCCGCTTATAAGGCAGTTATGAAGCCTGCAGAGGGCACTATTTTGACTGTTTCCCGTTTGGCTGCCGCTAAGGCCGCCAAGGTGGCCCGAAAGACCAATTGTCTTGAGGAAGTCCACGAGGCCGCCCTTGAGGAAGCAAGGATTGCTCTGGATAACACCATGGAGCAGAACCCTGTGCTGAAGAAGGCAGGCGTGGTGGATGCCGGCGGCAAGGGTTGGGTGCTGGCCCTGGAGGGTATGCTTTGCGCCCTGCGTGGTGAGGAACTGGAGCTGCCGGAGACGGCAGATGCGCCTAAGGCCCGGGATGCTGCGGATTTTGCCGCCTTTGACACCGAAGATATTACCTTCACCTATTGCACCGAGTTTATCATCAACCGGGAAAACAAAAAGGACCCGGAAAAGCTGCGTAAGTATCTAAGCGGCCTGGGCGATAGCCTGGTGCTGGTGGATGACGATGAAATCATCAAGGTCCATGTGCACACCAACGACCCCGGTGCAGCCCTTCATGAGGCAGTGAAATACGGCTCCTTTGCCACGGTTAAGATTGAGAATATGCGCCTGCAGCACACTGAGAAGGTGCTGGAGGATACGCCTACCCAGGTAAAGGAAGCAGAGCCTGTTATTGCTGAGCCGGAAAAGCCCTGTGGCGTGGTGGCAGTTTGCGCCGGTGACGGCCTTGCCGCCGTGTTCCGCGACCTGGGCGTGGATGGCATTATCTCCGGTGGACAGACCATGAATCCCAGCACCCAGGATATCCTGGCTGCGGTGAACAAGGTGCCTGCCGAAACGGTGTATGTGCTGCCTAATAACAAGAACATCATTATGGCCGCCGAGCAGGTGGATGCCATTTCCCCCAAGCATGTGGTGGTGATTCCCAGCAAGACCGTGCCTCAGGGTGTAACCGCAATGCTTAGCTTCAATCCCGATGGGGAGGAAACGGAGAATGTGGAGGCCATGACCGAGGCCCTTGCTGCGGTGGACACCATGCAGATTACCTATGCCGCCCGGAATTCCGATTTTGACGGCTACGATATCCACGAAGGTGATTACCTTGCCATGTGCGGCAGCAACCTCTTTGGCAACAGCCGGGATATCAAGGTGCTTCTGCGGGCTTTGGCAGAAAAGGTCCGGGACGATGAAAAGACCTATATTACCATCTACTATGGCGCGGACATTAAGGAAAAGCAGGCTAAGACCGCAGAAAAGATTTTCTGTGAGCTTTGCCCGGATGCAGATGTAAATCTTATCCGTGGCGGACAGCCGGTATATTACTATATGATCTCTGCAGAATAAAGAGATATGCAAGACCCACCGCTTTTTAGCGGCGGGTCTTTGCCGCCTACATACGATCACACAATGAGGTTTTTGGAGGTGTTATCGTGGGAAGTTTTTCCTTTGGCGGCTTGATTGGCAGGGCATACCGGCTTGTAAGAAGCCTTGTGTTTGCCCGGGTGGGGGTGTATGCATCCTCCGCCTGCTATTTTATTGCGTTGGCGCTGTTTCCCAGCCTGGTGCTGCTGCTTGGCTTGCTGCGGTATACTGGGCTGGAGGTCAGAAGCCTTATTTCCATGCTGGAGGGCGTGCTGCCCCAGGCGCTTATGCCTCAGGCGAAGCAACTGGTGATAAACACCTATATGGCAACCTCCGGCACATTGGTATCTGTGTCGGCGTTGACCGCCCTTTGGTCTGCCAGCCGGGGGGTATACGGCCTTATCAAAGGCCTCAACGCAGCTTACCGGGTGGAGGAAACCCGGGGCTACCTGCGTACCCGGCTTATGAGTGTTGGTTATACTTTCGCTTTTTTGGTGCTGTTGGTGCTGAATCTGATTTTGCAGGTGTTTGGCGCAGCAATCTTTCAGGCCCTGCCCCAAACCCAGGAGCCTTTGGTGGAATTTTTTACCGAGGCGGTAGATGTGCGGATTTTGTTGCTGCTTTTGGTGCAGACGGGGCTGTTTGCGGCTATGTATAAGGCTCTGCCCAACTGCGAAAATACCTGGGCGCAAAGTTTGCCCGGGGCAGTGCTGGCATCCTTTGGCTGGCTGATTTTTTCCAATCTATTCTCCCTGTATGTCACCTATTTTCCCCGGTATGCCAATATATACGGGGCGGTGTATACGGTAGCGCTCAGTATGCTGTGGCTATATTGCTGCATTTGCATTGTGTTTTACGGCGGTGCACTGAACCGGTATCTTCGGGAAAGAGGATATCTTTTCAAAAATATCCCATAAAATTTACCTGCCGTTCATAATTTTACCTTAGAATGAAAAACAGGAGGTGGCGCTATGTTCGGCTATGTGATGGCAAGCGGTGAAGAACTGACAACGGAGCAAAAGGAGCGCTATAGCCAGGTGTATTGCGGCATTTGCCGGCAAATGCACCGGCGCCACAGCAGCCTTTGCCGGTTGGGGCTTAGCTTTGATTTGGCCTTTTTGGCGCTGCTTCTTATGAGCCTTTATGAGCCGGAGGAGACCCGGGGCAGCCGGGCCTGCGGCTTCCATCCCATAAAGCCCCGGCCTTGGGTGGATTGCGAATATATTGCCTACTGTGCGGATATGAATGTGGCCCTGGCCTATTATAAGGCCGCTGACGATGCAGCGGATGAACATAAGCCCGGGTCGAAGTTGCAGCAAAGCATTTTCGGCAAAAAGCTTCAGGAAATAAAAACGCGTTGGCCCCGGCAGTGTCAGGCGGTGGAAGCTTGCCTGCAGGAGCTTAGCCTGCTGGAAAAGGAAAATTGCCATAACCCGGATTTACCTGCTGCGGCTTTCGGTAAGCTGATGGCAGAGCTTTGCGTGTATCAAGAGGACAATTGGGCGCCCCAATTGCGCCATATGGGGATGGCCCTTGGCAGATTCATTTATTTGGCCGATGCCGCGGTGGACTACCGCCGTGACCGGAAAAAAGGCAGCTATAATCCCTTTTTGGCCATGGGGATGGAAGAAGACTGGGCCCGTTGGGAACAATTTCTCGTGATGGAAATGGCCGAATGTACCCGGCATTTTGAAATGCTGCCTTTGGTGCAGGATAAGAAGATTTTGGACAACATTTTGTATAGCGGCGTTTGGCTGCAGCTAAGACAAAAACAAGCAAAGGTTGGAGGACAAAAATGATCGATGATCCTTATAAAGTGCTCGGTGTAAGCCGGGATGCCTCCGACGAGGAGATAAAACGGGCCTACCGCGCCCTGGCAAAAAAATATCACCCGGACCGCAATCCCGGTGATAAGGAAGCTGCCCGTAAAATGCAGCAGGTTAACGATGCTTATGAGCAGATTAAAAATCCGGAAAAGGCCCAAAACCAGCAGCAGTCAAGCTATGGCGGTGGCTACGGAAGCTACACCGGTTACGGCGGTTGGGGCGGTTATGGCGGCTGGAGCAACTGGGACAGCTATGGTACCCAAGGCCAAGCTGTGGGCACGGACCAGTATCAGCAGGCGGCATATCGTTTTGTACGCAACCGCAGGTATCGGGAGGCGCTGAATGTGCTGGAAAATTCCCGGGATAAAAACGGAAGCTGGTACTATATTTCTGCCTTGGGTCATTATGGTCTGGGCAACAAGGTGACAGCCATGGAGCATATCCGCCGGGCAGTATCTATGGAGCCGGATAATCAGGTTTATTTGCAGACTTTGCAGCAAATGGAAAACGGCGAGAATACCTACCGGCAGCAGGCCGGGTCCTTTGGAGGCTTTGCCGGCCGCATTAGCCCCTGCGCATCCATTTGTCTGTGCTATTTTGCCCAGATGTTCTGCTGCCCTTACAGATTCTTTTGGTGTTAAGCATGATAGCGGATTGTCATATGCATATGGTCCTGGATGGACAGGACTGGAAGGCAGCCATTGCTGCCCATCGGCAAGCACCCTGTGAAAGCATTATTGAAAAGCGCCTGGAAAGCTATCGCAGGCGGGGGTACACCTACCTGCGTGACGGCGGTGACCGCTGGGGCGCAGGCCGAAGGGCCAGGGAGCTTAGCGGCCGCTACGGCATCACCTACCGCACACCCCTTGCCCCTTTGTGTAAGGAAGGCTGCTACGGCGCGTTTATTGGTGAGTGTTTTTCTGACCTGAAGGAATATGCCACTATGGTGAAAAGGCAAAGGGAAGCAGGGGCGGACTTTATTAAAATTATGATTTCCGGGCTGATGGATTTCGCCCAACCCGGGGTGCTGTTTATGGCAGGGCCTACGGAGGGTGAAATCCGGCAGATGGTACATATTGCCCGGCAAGAGGGCTTTTCGGTTATGGCCCACTGTAACGGCGCCACTGCGGCTTTGGCTGCGGCGGAAGCCGGGGTGGATTCCATTGAACACGGTGCTTATTTAAACAGGGAAGCCCTGGAGGCAATGGCAGAAAATCATGTGATTTGGGTGCCCACCTTGTCTACCATCGGCAACCTCCTTGGCAAGGGCCGTTATCCCGATGGGGCGGTGGAGAAGATTCTTGACAGCGCCATGCAAAATGTGGCAGTCTATCGGGCCTTGGGCGGCCTTGTAGCCCCCGGCAGCGATGCCGGTGCCTGGGCAGTGCCCCATGATGCAGACACAGAGCAGGCCTGGCTTATAAAGGCCGGTGTCTGTGAAGCTGACCAGGAAAAGGCGGCCCTGGAAATAATGGGGAGATTTTGAAGCAAGCCTGCCTTTGCAGGCTTGTTTTTCTTACAAGGGTTTAGTATAATGATAAAAATGCCTTTGGAGGTATCGCTATGCCTAATGATGTTTTGACCTTGTCTGAGGAATTAGAGCCTGTTCGCGCCGGCTTTGAAGCCACCTTTTCCTGCAGTCCCCAGCGGTTTTTTTCCGCACCGGGCCGCACGGAAATTGGCGGCAATCATACCGACCATCAGCGGGGCCGGGTGCTGGCCGCCGCGGTGAATCTGCATATGCTGTCTGCGGTGCGGGAAAATGGCACCGATGTGATTCGCATTCAGTCTGAGGGCTACCCCATGTGTCAGGTGAGCCTGCAGGAATTAGAGCCGAAGGCAGAGGAGATCAACACAACCCCGGCCTTAGTGCGGGGCATTGCCGCCCGCTTTTGCCAGCTTGGCTGCCCGGTGCGGGGCTTTGATGCCTATATGACTTCTTCGGTGCTTCCCGGCTCCGGCCTCAGCTCTTCTGCCGCCTTTGAGGTGCTTATCGGCACCATCATCAACCATATGTTCTTTGACGGCAAGGCCACCCAGCCTGAGATAGCCATCATCGGCCAGTATGCAGAGAATGTGTTCTTTGGCAAGCCCTGCGGCCTGATGGACCAAATGGCCTCAAGCGTAGGCGGTATGGTTACCATTGATTTTTTGGATAAGGATAATCCTGTGATCCAGTCGGTGGAATTTGATTTTGCCGCCTGCAATCACGCCCTGTGCATCATCGATACCCGGGCAAGCCATGCAGACCTGACTGATGAGTATGCCGCCATTACCTTGGATATGAAGAGCATTTGCCGCCATTTTGGCAAAGAGGTGCTGACCCAAATTGATGAGGCGGATTTTTATAAGGAAATCCCTGCGCTGCGCAAAACCTGCGGTGACCGGGCCGTGCTTCGGGCAATGCATTTTTATAAGGAGAATGCCCGTGTGCCTGAGCAGGTGGCGGCCCTTCGGGCAGGGGACTTTGACCGGTTTTTGCGCCTTGTTAAAGAAAGCGGCTTTTCCTCTTATATGTACCTGCAGAATGTCATTCCTGCCGGCTATAAGAGCCATCAGGATGTGGGCCTGACTTTGGCCCTGTGCCATAATCTGCTGGGCGAGCGGGGTGCGTTCCGCGTCCACGGCGGTGGCTTTGCGGGCACGGTGCAGGCCTTTGTGCCGCTTGATATGCTGGAAGCCTTCCGCACCGGCATTGATGCTGTGTTGGGCCAGGGCGCATGCCATGTGCTGTCCATCCGCCCCCAAGGCGGCGTACCGGTAATGCACAATGCATAATTATTGTGCCTTCGGCACACATCATTGTTCGTAAGAATACATAGTTAAAGCCCTAAGCCATTCGGCTTAGGGCTTTTGGTCTATTTTCTGGGAGGATATGGTTTTTTGACATTTGTTCTGCCAAGCAGATAGTCCACGCTGACCTTATAAAAATCGGCCAGCTTTTCAGCGCATTCCAGCGGCAACGGGCGTTCACCCCGTTCGTATTTGGAATATAAAGATTGGTCGCACAATAAACAATCTGCAATCTGTTTTTGCGTTAAATCGTTATCTTCTCGCAAATCACGAATTCGTAACCGCATTTTACATCACCCATATAAACATACAACAGGACATATGGTCCTATTTACATAATGGACAATATGTCCTAAAACAGTCATACGCACAGAGAGATTGCAATATGGCTTGCGGGAGACTTGACGGATTGGGCATATTTTCGTGTTGTAAAAGAGGCTTGTATGTGATATAATTATTACATAAAATGGACAGATTGGGGTGAGGATATGCTGGAAAACAAGCTGGGGATCACATCTTCTGCTGAACTTGCCAGGGAAGAAGAACGGATCAGTAAAAAGAAAGCGGTAGAGCTGTTTCAAAGCGGCAAATTGGCTGCCTTGGAAGCAGGTACCACGGCATCGCTATTGGCGATCCATAAGGCATTGTTTGAAGAGATTTATGACTTTGCCGGCAGAATCCGCACAGTTAATATTGCAAAGGGAAATTTTAGGTTTGCACCGGTGATGTATCTGGAAGCAGCTCTTGTCAACATTGATGCAATGCCCCAAACCACCTTTGATGAGATTATCGAAAAATATGTGGAAATGAACATTGCGCACCCATTCCGCGAGGGTAACGGCAGAGCAACCCGAATGTGGCTTGACTGCATTCTTAAAAAGGAACTTGGCCGTGTGATTGATTGGAGCGCTGTTGACAAGGAAGATTATCTGCTGGCAATGGAGCGCAGCCCAATCAAGGACATTGAGATCAAACATATCTTAAAAGCCGCCCTGACCGATAAAATAAATGACCGGGAAATGTTTATGAAGGGTATTGACCATAGTTATTACTACGAAGATTATACCACATTCAAAACCGAGGACCTATAGAGTTTCCCCTCCTGCCGCAACGCAAATATATTGCGTTGCGGCACAGCATTCAGCATTATAAAAGGCACAAAACGAAAGGTTTGTTGCTTTGGGTTTATTTTCTGGGAGGATAGGGGGCTTTTTGGTCAGTTAGTCCAAGGAGATAATCCACACTGACTCGGTGAAACTGCGCCAAGGCAATTAAAACCTGCGGCGGTATCATCCGTTCCCCACGTTCATAATATGCATAGGTTCTCTGAGGAACATTGATATGTTCCCCTATGTCTGCCTGGGTTAGGTCAGCATCTTCTCTTAAATTGCGGATTCTGTCATACTTTTTAGCCATTATCATCACCAACAACACTATAACTTAGAACGATTTGTTCTATTGACATTTTGAACATTTTGTTCTAAGATGTTTGTAATAAAAAGAGATAATGGCATTAAAGGGGTGAATTTTATGGATGAATTTGGGTGTGATTACGGGTGCAGAACGGTGGGCGAGGGCTTTGCCGGCAAAATAATCCAAAGGAAAGCTGAAAACCAATTGTATAAAAACTTTTGTATAAAAGAAAACCCCAAACCGCCATAACATTTTGACGGTTTGGGGCTTTTGCGCCTGCGTTAGCAGTAGAAGTCTTTGATTTTCTTGGCCCGGCTGGGGTGGCGCAGCTTGCGGATTGCCTTGTTTTCAATTTGGCGGATGCGCTCGCGGGTGACCTTGAAGTTCTGACCCACTTCCTCTAAGGTGTGGGTGCGGCCGTCGTACATGCCAAAACGCATACGCAGCACATCGGCTTCGCGCTCGGTGAGGGTGTCCAAAATTTCCTTCAGAGCTTCGGCAAGCAGCGCATTGGAGGTGGCATCGGCAGGGCCGGGGGTGCGCTCATCTTCCACAAAGGAGCCGATGGAGGTATCTTCTTCGTCACCTACGGGGGTGTCCAAACTCAGGATGTCGGCAGCGGTGCGGTTTGCCTCGATAATTTTCTCAACGGGCAGGTTCAGCTCAGCTGCAATTTCCTCCACGGTGGGCTCACGGCCTAATTCCTGCACCAGCTTGCGGTTGCACCGGGTGGCCTTGTTAATCACTTCCACCATATGCACCGGCACCCGGATGGTACGGGCTTGGTCGGCAATGGCTCTGGTAATGGCCTGCCGAATCCACCAGGTGGCATATGTAGAGAATTTGTTTCCCTTTGTATAGTCAAATTTATCCACAGCGCGAATCAGGCCGGTGTTGCCCTCCTGAATCAGGTCCAGAATGTGCAGGCCGCGGCCGGAATATTTTTTGGCGATGGACACCACCAGACGCAGGTTGGCTTCGGTAAGCTTGTCCTTGGCGGCTTGGTCACCTTCGCTCACCCGTTTGGCCAGATCCACTTCTTCTTCGGCGGTGAGCAGCTTGATTTGGCCGATTTCCTTCAGATACATACGCACCGGGTCGTCCAGGTTATATTCTGCAGCAAGGTCCACCGGGTCAATCAGTTCCTCATCCTCCAGGCCTGCCAGATCCAGGTCGTCGCCCAGGTCATCGCTTAAGCCCAGGTCCATGTCGTCACCCAGATCCAGGTCCAGCTCTGCGCCCAGCACCTGAATGTTCATGGATTCAAAGCGGTCGTAAATTTCTTCAATTTTCTCGGGGGTAAGATCCATCTTTTCCAGCAGGGCGCTCAGGTCTGCCGCCCGCACCATACCGTCCTTACGGCCCTGAGCAATCAGTTCCTGCAGGGCAGCCTGCAGCTCCTCCTGGCTCTTGGCCGGTTTTTTATTACTCATAGCATATCCCTCTTTTTCTTGGTATTATGATAGACTATATCCCGATTTGGGAGGTTTGACAAGGGTTTTGCCTGAAAAATTTTTGAAAAAAATATATTGGGGCGGTTTTTGTCGTACCAGAGCCAGTATTCCCGTTTATTCTGGGAAACATACGGGTTTACTTTTTCGTGAAAATTCTGTATAATCAAGAAAAAACCTGCGAAGCGAGGCACTTATATGACCGACCTTTCAAAAATCAGAAATTTTTCCATCATTGCCCATATTGACCACGGCAAGTCCACTCTGGCAGACCGCTTGTTGGAGGAGTGCAATGCGGTGGATCACCGGGATATGGAAAATCAGATACTCGACTCTATGGACTTGGAACGGGAGCGCGGCATCACCATTAAGGCTACTGCTGTGCAGCTGACCTATCATGCCGACGACGGGGAAACCTATGCCCTGAATCTGATTGATACCCCGGGCCATGTGGACTTTAACTATGAGGTAAGCCGCAGCCTGGCCGCCTGTGAGGGCGCGGTGCTGGTGGTGGATGCCAGCCAGGGCGTGGAAGCTCAAACTCTGGCCAACACCTTCTTGGCCACCGATGCAGGGCTGGAGGTGCTGCCTGTCATCAATAAGATTGACCTGCCCTCTGCCCGTCCCCGGGAGGTAAAACAGGAGATTGAGGACATCATTTGCGTGCCTGCAGAGGATGCACCGGAAATTTCTGCTAAAAACGGAATCAATATCCGCAGCGTGTTGGAAATGATTGTCCGGGATGTGCCTGCCCCCAAGGGTGACCGGAACGGACCGCTGCAGGCGCTGATATTTGACAGCCAGTACGATTCCTACCGGGGCGTCATTGTGTACACGCGTATTAAAGAAGGTACTGTCCGGGCAGGTATGGATATTAAGATGATGGCAACAGGGGCGGTATACAAAGTGGTGGAAGTAGGCACCATGAATCCTCTGGGGCTCACGCCCCGGGATGCCCTGGGCGCAGGCGAGGTGGGTTATATTACTGCCTCCATTAAAAATGTTGCCGATACCCAGGTGGGTGATACCATCACCGCGGTGGATAACCCGGCGGCAGAGCCTCTGCCCGGCTACCGCCAGGTGCAGCCCATGGTGTATTCCGGCGTGTACCCGGCAGATGGTGCTAAGTATCAGGACCTGCGTGAGGCGCTGGAAAAGCTGAAGCTGAACGATGCTTCCATGTCCTATGAGCTGGAAAGCTCCATTGCCCTGGGCTTTGGCTTCCGTTGCGGTTTTTTGGGCCTTTTGCATATGGAAATTATCCAGGAGCGCCTGGAACGGGAATACAACTTAGACCTCATTACCACCGCGCCCAATGTCAGCTACCGGGTGACCAAAAATGACGGCACGGTGCTGATGGTGGATAACCCCCTGGATTATCCTGACCCTATGGAGATTCAGCTGGCAGAAGAGCCTTTTGTAAAGGTGAATCTTATGGCGCCCCAGGAATATGTGGGCAACATTATGGATTTGGCTACCTCCCGTCGGGGCGAATTTAAGGATATGGTATATTTGGATGCCAACCGGGTGGAGCTGCATTATGATATGCCCCTTAATGAGATTATTTACGATTTCTTTGACGCCCTGAAGTCCCGTACCCGGGGCTATGGTTCCTTGGATTATGAGTTGATTGGCTACCGGCCCAGCCGGTTGGTGAAGCTGGACATTTTGCTGAACGGCGACATTGTGGATGCTCTGAGCTTTATTCTTTTTGCGGATAATGCCTATCCCAGAGCCCGTAAAATCTGCGAAAAGCTTAAGGAGAACATTCCCAGAGCTCAGTTTGAAATTCCGGTGCAGGCTGCCATCGGCGGCAAGATTATCGCCCGGGAGACCATCAAAGCTTTGCGTAAGGATGTGCTGGCAAAGTGTTACGGCGGAGATATCACCCGTAAGAAGAAGCTGCTGGAAAAGCAGAAGGAAGGCAAGAAGCGGATGCGCACCTTTGGCACCGTATCTGTGCCCTCCGAAGCCTTTATGGCGGTGCTGAAATTAGACGAAGACTAATATTAATTGACAATTGAAAATTGACAGTTGACAATTGAGGGAAAAATTAGCTTTGAACAAGAGCAAAGAGGCTTTTATGAGAAATGCTATTGTAGGAAAGAGTTTTCAGTTTTCTGTGAAAATTGTGGAGCAGTATAAGCGCCTTTCTAATGAAAGGCGAGAGTATGTTATGTCGCGACAATTGCTGAGGTGCGGCACAAGCATTGGGGCGAACATTACAGAGTCTCAGCAGGCACAAAGCAGAGCAGATTTTATTTCCAAACTCAGCATTGCATTGAAAGAGGCTTGTGAAACGGACTACTGGCTTCGACTTCTTAACGAAACGGACTATATTACTGATGAGGTTTTTCGGGCGCTTATTGGAGAATGTCGGGAACTGGAAAAATTGCTGACAGCGATAATAAGATCATCGAAGCAGTAATATACATTAATTGTCAATTTTCAATTCTCAATTGTCAATTCATATGAGGTTTTTATGGTTTTAAGACAACGAAAGAATAAAACCCCTTTGGGCATTTATGTGCATGTGCCTTTTTGCCGGAGCAAGTGTAATTACTGCGATTTTTATTCCCTTAGCTGCAAGGATGACCGGCTGATGGATGGCTACCTGGGGGCAGTGTGCGCCCATATAAGGGAAACCGGTCCTTTGGCGCCGGATTATTTGGTGGATACGGTGTATTTCAGCGGCGGCACTCCCAGCTATTTTGGGGCGGACGGTATGGCCGCCATTCTCACCGCCATTCGCAAAAGCTTTGATGTGAGCCCCGATGCGGAAATCACCTTTGAAGCAAACCCGGATTCTGTTACCGATAAGCTGTTGCGCCGGCTGCGCAGCGAGGGTTTTAACCGGGTGAGCCTGGGCATCCAGTGCGACGACGACAGCATTCTTAAGACCCTTGGTCGGGTGCATAGTTACCAGCAGGCGGTGGATGCGGTGAAGCTGATTCGCAAACGGGGCTTCCGCAATCTGTCTGTTGACCTGATGTTCGGTCTGCCCGGCCAGACGGTGAGCACCTGGCTTAAGACTTTGCGCAATGTGCTTTCCCTGAAGCCGGAGCATATCAGCTGTTATGGCCTGAAGGTGGAGGAGAATACCCCCCTTTACGGCAATAAGGATTTTTATAATTTGGCAGATGATGATACCCAGGCAGACATGTATTTGGGGGCGGTGGAGCTGCTGGCGGAGCATGGCTACCGGCAATATGAAATCTCCAATTTTTGCCGCAAGGGGCAGATTTCCCGGCACAATATGAAATATTGGACCGCAGGCGAATATCTGGGCTTCGGTCCGGATGCCAGCTCCGATTTTGCCGGGCAGCGCTTTAGCATGGTCCGGGATGTGAGTGCCTATATGGAGGGCATCCGCATGGGTGGCCAGGTGCTTCGGGAATGTCAGGAGGTTTCCGTCCGGGAACGGGCCGGCGAATACCTGATGATGCGCCTTCGCACTACCAAGGGCATCGCTCCCCAGGAATATGAAAAGCTGCATACCATGCCCTTTGCGCCTTTGCAGCGCAAGCTTGAGCAGTATGCCAAGCAGGGCCTGGCAACGCTGACCTATGACGGCCGGTGGCATCTGACGCCCCAGGGTATGCTGCTGTCTAACACCATTATTTCTGATTTACTGATAATTCAGGATGAAACAGCACCGCTTGGGTAATCCAAGCGGCGCTTTTTCTCTTTGTAACATTTACAAAAAAGCTATATTTTTCAAGTTGTTTGTGTTATAATGATAAAAATATATGCTGCTAAGGAGAAAAGCATGGGACTGATTACCAAGATTTTTGGCACCAGAAGCCAGCGGGAAATTCGGCATATTCAGCCGCTGGTGGAAAAAATTCTGGCACTGGAAGAAGAATATAAAGCTCTTTCTGAGGACGCCCTCAAGGGCAAGACCCAGGAATTTAAGAACCGGCTGGCTGAGGGGCAGTCTCTGGATGAATTGCTGCCGGAGGCTTTTGCTGCCATCCGTGAGGCGGCAGACCGGGTGCTGGGCATGCGCCCTTATCCCGTGCAGCTCATTGGCGGCATTATTCTCCACCAGGGTCGCATTGCTGAGATGAAAACCGGCGAAGGCAAAACGCTGGTGGCTGTTCTGCCCTGCTATCTTAATGCGCTCACCGGCAACGGCGTGCATGTTGTGACGGTGAACGACTATCTTGCCAAGCGTGACAGCCAGTGGATGGGCAAGGTGCATCGGTATATGGGCCTGACTGTCGGTCTGGTAATTCCCGGTATGAAGCCGGCGGAGCGCCGTCAGGCTTATGCTGCCGATATCACCTATTGCACCAACAATGAGCTGGGATTTGACTATCTTCGGGACAATATGGCTATTTATAAGCAGGAGCTGGTGCAGCGCGGACACGCCTTTGCCATTGTTGATGAGGTGGACTCCATTTTGATTGATGAGGCCCGAACCCCCCTGATTATTTCCGGCAAGGGGGAGGATTCCTCCCACCTGTATCAGGCTGCTGACAGTTTTGTTGCCACTTTGCGTAAGCAGGTTTTTGCCAAGACCGATGAAAAAGAAGTGCAGGATAATTACGACTGCGATTATATTGTGGACGAGAAGCTGCGCAGCGTATCCCTCACTGCATCCGGTATTGCCAAGGCGGAACGGTTTTTCCAGGTGGAAAACCTGGCTGACCCGGAAAATGCTACCCTTTCCCACCATATTAACCAGGCTATGCGGGCCCGGGGCCTTATGAAAAAGGATATCGACTATGTGATTCGGGACGGGCAGATTATTATCGTTGACGAATTCACCGGCAGACTGATGTTTGGCAGAAGGTATAACGAGGGCCTGCACCAGGCTATTGAAGCCAAGGAACGGGTAAAAGTTGCCGGAGAAAGCAAGACTTTGGCTACCATTACCTTCCAGAATTTCTTCCGCCTGTATAATAAGCTCTCCGGTATGACCGGCACGGCGCTCACGGAAGCAGAGGAATTTGCCTCCATTTACCGGCTGGATGTGGTGGAGATTCCCACCAACCGCCCGGTTGCCCGTAAGGACCATCCGGATGTGGTGTATAAGACCGTAGCAGGTAAATATCGGGCCATTGTCGGCCAGGTGATGGAATGCTACAAAAAGGGCCAGCCTGTGCTGGTGGGTACAGTATCCATTGAAAAGAGCGAGCTGCTAAGCAAAATTCTCAAGAAAGCCGGCGTTCCCCACAATGTGCTCAACGCCAAAAACCATGAGCAGGAAGCCCAAATCGTAGCCCAGGCAGGCAAGCTGGGAGCAGTGACGATTGCCACCAATATGGCAGGCCGCGGTACGGATATTGTGCTGGGCGGCAACGCAGAAACCATGGCTCTCAATGAGCTGGCCCGGAAGGATATCCCTGAGGAGATTTTACGGGAGGCCAATGCTTTTTCCGAAACTGCCGACCCGGAAATTTTGCAGGTGCGGGCAGAATATGAGCGCCTGTATGCTGCCTATAAGACCCAAATGGCGGCCGAAGCTCAAAAGGTGCGCTCTGCCGGCGGCCTGTTTATCATTGGCACCGAGCGCCACGAGTCCCGGCGTATTGACAATCAGCTTCGCGGCCGTGCCGGCCGGCAGGGCGACCCCGGTGAAAGCCGGTTCTATCTGAGCCTGGAAGATGATTTGATGCGCCTGTTCTCCTCTGACCGGGTGATGGGCATGATGGATGCTCTGGGCCTGGATGAGGATACCCCTATTGATGCAAAAATTCTTTCGGGCGCGGTGGAAAATGCCCAAAAGAGCGTGGAAAGCCGCAATTTCCGTTCCAGAAAGAGCGTTTTGGAATATGACGATGTGATGAACACCCAGCGCGAGGTGATTTATGCCCAGCGGCAAAAAGTGCTGGATGGTGAGGACCTGCGGGAGAACATGCTTAGTATGCTCCGGGGCGTGGTGGAGTCTACTGTGTCCGAAGCCCTGGCGGAAAGCGGCGGTATTGCCGACGAAGCCGGGATCAGCGCTATCCGCAGCCGCATGCAGGGCATCTATTTCCTGCCGGGGGCAGAGCTTGAACAGGGTGTTTCTGCTGAGGCGCTGACCGACCGGGTGTATGACTTGGCGGTGGCTCAATACGAGGCGAAGGAAAAGCAATATACCCCCCAGCTTATGCGTGAGCTGGAACGGGTGATTATGCTCCGTGTGGTAGACGAATACTGGATGGATAACATCGATGCTATGGATGACCTGAAGCAGGGCATCGGTCTGCGGGCCTATGGCCAGCACGACCCGGTCATTGCCTATAAGGAAGAAGGCTATGAGATGTTCCAGGCTATGATCACCGCCATCCGGGAGGAAACTGTGCGGCGTCTGATGACCGTGCAGCTTAAGCCCACCCAGGAGGTCAAGCGGCAAAAGGTGGCCAAGGAAATTTCCACCTCTGGGGAAAGAACCGTGAAGAGCCAACCTGTGCGCGCAACCGGCAAGGTGGGTCCCAATGACCCCTGCCCCTGCGGCAGCGGCAAGAAATATAAAAAATGCTGCCGGGATAAGGATATTGCCGCCGGCATGGAAAATTAAGGAATACGCCTATGATTTGCAATGCCTTAGGTGCGCTGGAGTATTTCTCTGCCGCCAATATCCCGGTGCGTCATGGCTTTACCACCCGTTTGGGCGGTGTGAGCCGGGGAAGCTTTGCTTCTATGAATATCGGCACCCATCGGGGGGATAGCCGGGAAAATGTGCTGAAAAACTATGAAATATTAGGCAGTGCTATAGGTTTTGATGTGAAAAATTGTGTGCTCACCCGGCAGACCCATACGGATATTATCCGCTGTGTTACTGCCCGTGACGCAGGCGCAGGCCTTTTTGCGCCGGAGTTTGACCCCTGTGACGGTTTGGTGACCAATACCCCTGGGCTTGCCTTGGTGGTGTTCGCCGCCGATTGTACGCCGGTGCTGCTCAGTGACCCCGTAACCGGGGCGGTGGGGGCTGTTCACGCCGGGTGGAAGGGCACGGCCCAGGATATTGTGGGAAAAGCTGTAGAAGCAATGGTTTCTCATTTTGGCGCAGACCCTAAAAATATCCGGGCGGCCATTGGCCCGAACATCGGACAATGCTGCTTCCAGACCGATGGCGATGTGCCTCAGGCCCTGGAGGCCGCCTATGGTCCTGCAGTGCAGGAGCATATAAAGACCGTTGGTGAAAAGTATTATGTAAACCTAAAAGCGGTCAATGCCATGGCCCTGCTGCGGCGTGGGGTGACCGATATAGAAATCTCTGCAGAATGCACCCACTGCAGACCGGACCGGTATTGGTCCGCCCGGGTTCACCGGGATGACCGGGGGTCCCAGGGTGCAATCATCGTATGTAAGGAGGCCGGCAAATGAAGCGTCTGATATCCCTTGCTCTGTGTGCAGTGCTGATTGTGTCGGCCTTTGCCGGCTGCGGTAAGAAACCGGTGACGGCAACACCCACCCAAAGCAATCAGGGGAGTGTCCCCACTGCCCCTGCAGACCCTGCTCAACAGGACCTGACTCTGACCTATTATCCCAATAAATCCTTAAATCCCTATTCTTCTACCGACTATACTAACCGGGCGCTGTTCTCCCTGATATACCAGGGCCTTTTCAGCACAGACCGGACTTATAAGGTAGAGCCGGTGCTTTGCAAAAGCTACCGGGTGTCAGCAGATAGCCGCACCTATGTGTTCTATCTGGAAAAAGCCACTTTTTCCGATGGGGAAAGGATTACCGCCCAGGATGCGGTGGCCAGCTTGGAAAAGGCAAGGACCAGCGCTTATTACAGCGGTCGGTTCACCCACATTACAAATATCTCCCTGACACAGGACGATGGTGTGGAGATTAAGCTGGACACGGCTTATGAAAATCTGCCCCTGCTGCTGGATATTCCCATTGTGAAGGCAGAGGAGGTGGATGCGGCTATGCCCCTGGGCACAGGCCCATATATGCTGGACAGCACCGGCATGACTACCAGACTGCGCCGCACCCAGTGGTGGTGTCAGGCGAACCTGGCGGTTACTGCTTCTGCGGTAAACCTCATTGAGGCGACAGACAACACCCAAATTAAAGATAATTTCCAATATAGTGGTCTGGATTTGATTTGCACCAATCCCAGCTCCGACCTATTTACCGAGCCCCGGTGTGACTACGAGCTGTGGAGCAGCGAAAGTGGCAATTTCCTGTATCTTGCCTGCTCTATCGACAGCCGTGTGCTCCATGGGGAATTGCGCACAGCCCTCACTTATGCGATTGACCGGGAAACTTTGGCTACGGATACCTATCGAGGCTTTGCCCAGGTAGCCACTTTGCCTGCCTCTCCCAAGTTCCCCTACTATAGCCAGGCGCTGGCCAAGCGCTATGCCTATGACCCGGAGCGATTTGCTCAGGCTGTGACGGATGCCGGTATGACCGATGCCCATGTGGTGCTGCTGGTCAATGCGGATGACAGCCTCCGTGTACGGGCGGCAGAGGCCATTGCCCGGATGCTGGAAGAAGGCGGACTGGATGTGAGCATCAGCCGGAAAAAAGGTAATGACTATCAAAATGCGGTGCGTATGCGCCAATATGACCTGTATCTGGGTCAGACCCGGCTAAGCCCCAATATGGACCTTTCACCTTTCTTCTCCACCTGGGGAGACCTAAGCTATGGCGGTGTAAACAATGCAAGTGCTTATGCACTGTGCCTGAAGGCCCTGGATAACTACGGCAACTATTATACCCTTCACAGCAATGTAATGGAAAACGGCCTGCTTTGTCCTGTTTTGTTCCAAAACTATGCTATCTTCACCACCCGTGGGGAGCTCACCGGCCTGACCCCTGCCCGGGATAATATTTTCTACTATTCATTGGGCAAAACTATGGCTGATGCCTTGATTACCGAATAATAAAAAATTCAGAAAAATACGCAAAAAGGGCTTGCTTTTTTCTGTAGATTGGGCTATGATATAGAAGCGTTAGCACTCAATGCGAAAGAGTGCTAAACCGAAGGCAGATATACGCAGCTGAACTGCGATCTAAAAACCGTGTTTATGGAGGATATACTATGAAACTCAGACCCATGGCAGATAACATTCTGCTCAAGGCCACCGAGGCAGAGGAGACCACATCTTCCGGCATCATTCTGGCCACCACCAATAAGGAGAAGCCCGCTATCTATGAAGTGGTTTCCGCAGGCCCCGGCACCAAGGATGTGGCCGTAACTGTGAAGCCCGGCGACAAGGTAGTGGTAGGCAAGTTCATCGGCACCGACATTAAGCTGGATGGCGTTGACTATAAGTTTGTCAAGATGGAAGACATTTTGGCTGTTGTCACCGATTGATTTAGGAGGATTGAACTATGGCAAAACAGATCATTTACGGCGAGGAAGCCCGTAAGAAGCTGCAGGCCGGCATCGACCAGCTTGCCGATACCGTCAAGGTCACCCTGGGCCCCAAGGGCCGCAATGTGGTGCTGGGCAGAAAGTTCGGCGCTCCCCTGGTTACCAACGATGGCGTTACCATCGCTAAGGAAGTGGAGCTGGAGGATGCCTTTGAGAACATGGGCGCTCAGCTCATCCGTGAGGTAGCTACCAAGACCAACGATGTGGCTGGCGACGGCACCACCACCGCCACTGTGCTGGCTCAGGCCATCACCCGCGAGGGCCTGAAGAATCTGTCTGCCGGCGCCAACCCCATGGTTATGCGCAAGGGCATTGAAAAGGCAGTCGCTGCCGCTGTGGAGGCCATCAAGGAGCATTCCGTGCCTGTTAACGGCGCTGCAGATATCGCCCGTGTAGGCACTGTGTCTTCCGGTGATGAGTCAATCGGCGCTCTGATTGCCGAGGCTATGGATAAGGTGGGCACCGAGGGTGTTATCACCATTGAGGAGAGCAAGACCGCTGAAACCGGCCTGGAGGTCGTGGAGGGCATGCAGTTTGACCGGGGTTATATTTCTCCCTATATGGTCACCGATACCGACAAGATGGAAGCCGTTTTGGACGATGCTTATATCCTCATTACCGATAAGAAGATTTCTTCCATTCAGGAGATTCTGCCCATCCTGGAGCCTGTTGTCAAGGCCGGCAAGAAGATGATGATCATTGCCGAGGATGTGGAGGGTGATGCCCTGGCCACATTGTTGGTTAACCGCCTCCGCGGTAACTTCAACTGCGTTTGCGTCAAGGCTCCCGGCTTTGGCGACCGCCGCAAGGAAATGCTGCAGGATATCGCCATTCTCACCGGCGGCACTGTGATTTCCAGCCAGCTGAACATGGAGCTCACCGAAGCTCAGCTTTCTGACCTGGGCCGTTGCCGTCAGATCGTTGTCACCAAGGATACCACCACCATCGTCGATGGCGTGGGTGCTCCTGAGGATATTAAGGGCCGGGCCCAGCAGATCCGCGCTTCCATTGCCACCACCACCTCCGACTATGACCGTGAAAAGCTCCAGGAGCGCCTGGCAAAGCTCTCTGGCGGCGTAGCTGTTATCAAGGTTGGCGCCCAGACCGAGGTTGCCATGAAGGAGAAGAAGCTCCGCGTTGAGGATGCTCTGAATGCTACCCGCGCTGCTGTGGAAGAAGGCATCGTGGCCGGCGGCGGTACTGCTCAGGTCAATGCCATTGCTGCAGTTGAAAAGCTGCTGGCTACCCTTGTTGGTGACGAAAAGACCGGCGCCAAGATTATTGCCACCGCTCTGCAGGCCCCCATCCGCCAGATCGCAGAGAATGCCGGCGTGGATGGCAGCGTGGTTTATGAGAAGATTCGCTCCGCCAAGAAGATTGGCTTCGGCTACAATGCCTATACTGAGAAGTATGTGGATATGATTGCTGCCGGCATTGTTGACCCCACCAAGGTCACCCGTTCCTCTTTGGAGAATGCCGCCTCCATCGCATCCTGCGTGCTGACCACCGA
>JAZMZJ010000031.1:0-22790 GCA_045585915.1 Faecousia sp.
GGTTTACGTCCTGTCCAAGGAAGAAGGCGGCCGTCATACTCCCTTCTTCAACAACTACCGTCCTCAGTTCTACTTCCGTACCACTGACGTTACCGGCATCATCTCCCTGCCCGAAGGCACCGACATGTGCATGCCCGGCGATAACGTCGTTATGAACGTTGAGCTGATCACCCCCATCGCTATCGAGAAGGGCCTGCGTTTCGCTATCCGTGAGGGTGGCCGTACCGTCGGTTCCGGCGTTGTTACCGAGATCTACGAGTAATCTTAGATTCTCAGCCGCAATAATGAATAGCAAGCCTCGGCCTTTCGGCCGGGGCTTTTTATGTCTTGGCTGATGTGCCTGCGAAACCGCGACCCCGACCTGCGATCCTCTCGCAGGTCGAGGTTCTTATGTAGTATTAAGCTGTAGTTGATATATCTGTGCGGGTAGAAAATGGAGAGCACACATATCTGGTCGATGAGTTGAAGTTATCCAATTTTATTTAATAATTCTTCTGTTGAAACCCCAAAGAGTTTCGCAAGTGCTAATAAATTGGATGTACTCGGGTCTGAAATACCGCTTTCCCATTTGGAAACTGCCTGCCTGCTTACACCGAGGCTTTCGGCTACAAATTCTTGTGTCATTTTGCAACGGGTTCTGTGTTCTTTCAATGTCTCACCCAGTGATTTTTTTAAAATGGATTTTTCCTTCATGGTTTCTCTGGAATGTAAATACTTCCTTAAAGCTTTTACCAAAAGAATGAATACATAAATCATTCCTGCGCATGGGACTAAGCCTAGAATAATTGTGGGAGTCAATGCGAAAAAATTCATATTTCTGCCTCCTTGTTTTAAATTTTACAACCTTATTATACTGAAAAAGGCAGGTTGCCTCCACCAACTATTACGCAACTTTCAGTTGCATATGTATAAATTTACGCTATTGAATGTATTATGGCATCAATTACTTTTGCACAGATCAATAAAATGTTGAAAAAGGGGAGTCATATCGGTCAGCTCTAACTGCTCTTGGCCGATGGTTCGTTCCGGATGCCACTGGACAGCAATGATGGGTTTGCTTTCATGTTCGACCGCTTCAATGATCCCTTCTTCAGTGGTAACGGTGGGGATCAGTCCCTTACCACAATCTTTAACAGCTTGATGGTGATAGGAATTTGTCACAAAATTGGCTCCAAAAAGTTTGTGGAATAAACTGCCTTCTCTGGCCTTTACCGGATGAAACTGTGTTTCTTTCCGATAGATATTGCCATGGACAGTTAAAGCAGAAACTTCGGCCGGAATGTCTTGGATGAGTGTGCCGCCAAGCGCAACATTTATGATTTGTATACCGCGGCAAATGCCTAATATCGGTTTATTTCCCTCAAAAAAAGCTTTAAAAAGCTGTAATTCCATTTCGTCCAGTGTATTATTGCACAGTTCCGATTTGCGGTTTTCCTGTCCGTAAAGGGCAGGGGAGATATCGCAGTTAGAGCCGGTAAATACAATACCATCAGCAAGGTTGGCATATTCCTCCGCATCTGCCAAAGCGGAGATCACAGGCAGACCGCCGGCTTTTATAATGGCATTGCAGTAATTTGCAGGGGTATAGCACAGGCCGCCTACACTGAAATCGTCTGCCTTGGGTTTGCAGGTAATGAGGATCAAAGGCTTCATGCAGAACCTCCTTCAAGCATTTCTGGTTTGATTGTACCATAAGATGAAATCCTTATCAATATGCTTCCATTTCCATTTGACGGCAAAGAAACGGTAAAGACGGAAAATACTTGAGAAGTTCATTTTTTGTTCATTGGCAAAGGTGGCTTCTTCTGTTATAATAAAGAAAAATTGAAACAAAGAGGTGATGGTATTGAAGGAATTGAAGGCAAAAATCGTGGAAGCACTGATTTCTGCGCTGCCGATCACAGCAATCGTCTATATAATGGCTTTGGTGCCTTTTGTTGACTTTGACATGTCGGCGGCGGAACTGATTACATTTACAGTAGGTGCCGTGCTGCTGGTTCTGGGTATCGGCCTGTTTAATCTGGGTGCGGATCTTGCTATGACGCCTATGGGAAGCCATGTTGGTGCCGGCCTTTCCAGGCAGAAGAATTTGCTACTGCTGTTGGTGGTTTGCTTTGTTTTGGGAATGCTCATCACCATTGCGGAACCGGATCTGCAGGTCTTGGCCAATCAAGTGCGGGATGTGATGGACGGCACACTGCTGATCTATACGGTTGGCTTCGGTGTGGGTGCTTTTCTGGTGGTCTCCATTTTGAAAATCGTATTCCGCAAATCACTGAGCCATATTCTGATGTTGTTTTACATGCTGCTCTTTGCGCTGGCACTGATCCTGGTGGTAGGCGGCAATGACAGCCTGCTGCCCATGGCATTTGACTCCGGCGGTGTTACCACCGGCCCCATCACGGTGCCTTTCATCATGGCGCTGGGTGTTGGTATTTCTACTGTTCTGGGTGACCGCAGGTCCAAAGACAGCAGTTTTGGTCTTGTTGCCATGTGTTCTGTAGGTCCAATTCTGGCTGTGCTGGTGTTGGGCATCTTCTCCAATAACGAGATGCGCTATGCGATCCCGGACTATACGGTCAGCAATGACATTCTGGGAAGCTTCCTCCATACCGCGGGTCACACCTGCAAAGAGGTGGCACTGGCCTTGGGCATGATCGTGGCATTCTTCCTGGTATGCCAGCTGGCATTCTTAAAATTGCCCTTCAGACGGCTGGCCAGAATTGCAGTGGGTGTCGTATTTACATATGTCGGTCTTGTCATTTTCCTGACGGGTGTGAATGTTGGATTTATGCCCATCGGATATAAGATGGGACATGCTCTGGCACAGGGCAATCAGGGCTTTCTCATTGGCTTTGGTCTGGTGGTAGGTGTACTGGTGGTGCTGGCAGAACCGGCGATCCATGTGCTCAATGCCCAGGTGGAGGAAGTCACCGGCGGCTTGGTCAGCAAGAAATCCATGCTGACAGGCTTGTGTATCGGTGTTGGCGCGGCCATTGCCCTGAGTATGGTGCGCATTGTGTTTGATTTCTCACTGGCTTACTATATTGTGCCCGGTTACTTTATTTCCCTTGCACTGAGCTTGTTTGTTCCCCCGGTGTATACTGCCATTGCCTTTGACTCCGGCGGTGTTGCCAGCGGCCCCATGACCTCCGGCTTCATACTGCCTTTTGCCATCGGTGTGTGTGTCAGTGTGCAGGGTGCCGATGCGGTGCTGCGGGATGCCTTTGGTGTGGTGGCATTGGTTGCCATGGCACCGCTGATCACCATTCAGCTCCTTGGCTTCCGTGGTATCATTGCCGAGAAGATCAGCGAGCGCCGTGCTATGAAGCGGATCCTGGATGCGGATGATCAGCAGATCATCAACTTTATGTAAAGGAGGAGCGTATGAGTAATACTGTCAAAAATTCGGCGATCAAGAAACTGAAGCTTCTCTTTACGGTGGTGGACCGCCCTAAGGGTGAGTTCTATTTGGATGTAATAAGCCAGTTTGATGTGAATTGTCAGTTAGCTGTGAGCGGTATGGGTACCGCGGTTTCCGAACTGGTGGAGCTGCTGGGTCTGGAACCCCACAAGGCTGTGATCCTCAGCGTAGTTCGTGAGGATATGATGGAACAGGTGATGAACTGTTTGGAGGATAAGTTCCGCACCATCCGAAACGGGAAGGGCATTGCCTTTGCTGTGCCGCTGAGCAGTGTCATCGGCGTAAACCTGTATCAGTTTTTGAGTGATAATCGTATGGGGAGGGAAGGCTAATATGAAAACAGAAAACCATGAGGTGATTTTTGCTATCGTTAATTCCGGCTTTGCGGACGATGTGATGGATGTGGCCAGAGCGGAAGGTGTCCGCGGTGGTACGATACTCAATGCAAGAGGCGTGGTCAATGAGAACGCGGCGGCATTTTTTGGAATTACCCTCCACGCGGATAAAGAGATATTGATGATGGTGGTGGAAAAGGACATCCGGGACCGGGTTCTGAATGCCATCTACAAGGAAATGGGCATGGATAAGAAGGCCAAGGGCATCGCCTTCAGCCTGCCGGTGTCCGATGTTGCGGGACTTGCCCAGCCTGTCAAGCAGGAAGAAACTGCGGAAACATAAGAGAAAAAGCACCGCTGGAAAGCGGTGCTTTACTTATTTCGTTTTGGGTTGGAGGTAAGGCCCAGAATATAATCCACGGAAACGTTATAGAATTGGGACAACCTAATCAGTATTTCTGTGGGTATGTCTCGTTGGCCTAGCTCATAATTGCTATAAACCCTTTGGGAACAGTTTAGAATATCGGCAACTTCTCTCTGCTTCAAGTCATGATCTTCACGTAAATCCCGTATGCGCTGATATATCATCGATATCACCTCTAAAAAAAGGATACCACAGCGCATTTTGTTCTATTGACACATAGCGCAAAATGCGCTACAATATTTGCGTAAAGTCTTATACATAGGTTTTACAGAGAAGAAAAAGAGAAAGGAGTCAATTTAATGGGTATTGCATCTTTGGTATTGGGCATCGTGAGTGTAGTGTGGTCCTGCATTGGTGGCACTTGGTTGTCCGCAATTGTAGGTATTATTGGCATTATTCTGGGTGCTTTAGGCAAGAAGAATGGTGCTAAGTGTGCTGTGGGCGGATTGGTTCTGTCCATCATTGGCACTGTTTTAGGCGTGCTGCTTTATATCGCATGCGTTGCTTGTGCAGGCGCAATTGCAGGAGCTGCAGGTGCTTTGTAATTTTTCTGAATGAAATCCCTGTCCACACCGCCATTGTGTGTGGACAGGGATTTCAATTCTTGTTGGAGGCTATATGTATCCGTATATTCATATTTTGGGTCGTGAAATTGGCGCGTATGGCTTGTGTATGCTGCTGGGGTTCAGTCTTGCTGCAGTTCTTGCGCTTTTTAAGGGTAAGCCTAAGGGGCTGATTGCAGAGGATTTACTGATTGTTGGTGCTTTTGCGCTTGGCTTTGCATTGATCGGCGGCAGCTTGCTTTATAGCTTGGTTACTTACTCCCCAACAGAAATCGTTGGATTCATCTGTTCCGGAGATTTCAGCTTTTTGGGCAATGGCATTGTATTTTATGGGGGCTTAATTGGAGGTATATTTGGTGCATTTCTGGGAATTCGTGTTGCGCAATGCAGTATCGCACTCATTGAAAAGTCAGTTGTGCCATTTATTCCATTGGGACATGCCGTTGGACGAATCGGGTGCGTAATGGCTGGCTGTTGCCACGGATTTGCTTATGATGGACCACTTGCGCTGTATTATCCGAGTTCTGTAATTGGTCTTTCTCAGGAGCAAGGGTATTTCCCGGTACAGCCGTTGGAATCCCTAATCAATATTGGGTTATGCTTATTTCTCCTGCGGTATGAAAAGAAAGCAAAGTACGCGTTAGATACGCTGTTCATGTATTTAGGAAGCTACGGGATTTCACGTTTTTTCCTGGAGATGCTGAGAGGGGATGCCGCCCGTGGCATCTGGAACGCTTTGTCCACCTCTCAGATCATCAGTATTTTACTGTTATGTATCAGTCTGATGAGAATGCTATGGAAAAAGAAATTCTCGGCAGAGCAGGCGCTGAAATAAAAAGCACCGCTGGAAAGCGGTGCTTTTATTTTAATGTTGCGACGCGGGTCTGTAAGCCGGGTTCTGTCTTGACAGCCATCTATCTAGACCCGGGATCGCTCCCGGGTTCCAGCCGCCTCCTCGAAGCAGTCGGGCCAACTTATGCGCTTCTCCACGGCGTTGCTCCGGATAGAGTTTACATCGTAAAACCCATGTTTCCATGGGCCGGGTGGGCTCTTACCCCACCTTTTCACCCTTACTACGTCGATTCACGCATATAATCGCTCACTTTGCTGCAAGCAGCAAAGCTCACCCTATATGCGGAATCTCCTTCTCCCCATCAAACCCGCTTGCGCTGTGCTTTGATGGGGACCCCGTTTGGGGTGCAGCGGTATATCTCTGTTGCACTTGTCCTGAGGTCACCCTCGGCAGGCGTTACCTGTTATCCTTGCCCTATGGAGCCCGGACTTTCCTCACCCGGTGCCTTTCGGCATCCGGCCGCGACTGTCCGACCCGGTCGCAGGGTTATTTTACTTTATGTTTTGTAAAAAGTCAAATGTCTTGCAAAATGTTCTTGGAAAGGCTATACTATAGGCAGGAGGCTACTTGGGTTCAAGGCCTCTCTGCCTAGATAAGAACCTGAAAAAGGGGCATGGATATGGTAACTTCATTTGATGATTATTTTAACAGCCTGAAAGGCAAGAATATATTAGTGATGGGTCTGGGCGTGAGTAACCGCCCTTTGGTGAAGCTATTGCTTTCCTATGGCTGCACCGTTACCGGCTGCGACAAGACCCCCTACGAAAAGCTGGATGCCGAAGTGCTGGCTTTGGAGGAAATTGGCTGTAAGCTCAAGGTGGGAGAAGACTACCTGGAGGGCCTGCAGGCCGATTTGGTGTTCCGCACTCCCGGTATGCACCCGGATATTCCGGCTCTGCGGCAGCTCCGGGAGCAGGGGGCCAAGGTTACCAGTGAGATGCAGGTGTTTTTTGAACTGTGCCCCTGCAACCTGCTGGCAGTGACCGGCTCCGACGGCAAAACCACCACCACGACCCTGATTTCTGAAATTCTAAAAGCCTCCGGCAAAACTGTTTGGCTGGGCGGCAATATCGGTACGCCGCTATTATCCTCCGTTCCTCAAATGGATAAGGAGGATTGGGCGGTTGTGGAGCTGAGCTCCTTCCAACTGATGGATATGGACCGCAGTCCCCAGGTGGCAGTAATCACCAATCTTGCTCCCAATCACTTGGATGTTCATAAGGATATGGAGGAATATATCTGGGCAAAGCAGAACATCTATCGCCACCAAAGCAAGGCGGGAAAGCTGGTGCTCAATGCCGATAATGCCATTACTGCCGGCTTTGTTGGCAAAGGGGAAACCCGGTATTTTTCCAGCTCTGCAAAGACAAAAAACGGCACATATTTGGTGGAAAATACAATTTATCGGGACGAAATGCCTGTGCTGGATATCCGCACCATTGCCATCCCAGGCCACCACAATGTGGAAAATTATATGGCAGCCATTTTGGCGGTGGAGGGCATTGCCGATGATGAGGTTATACGCAAGGTAGCGGCTGAATTTGGCGGCGTGGAACACCGTATCGAGCTGGTGCGTGTAAAAGACGGCGTTAAGTTCTATAACGATTCCATTGCTTCCTCTCCCAGCCGCACGATTGCGGGCCTTAACAGCTTCAACCAAAAGGTGCTGCTCATTGCCGGTGGCTACGATAAGCAAATTCCCTTTGATGTGCTGGGCCCTGTTGTGTGCGAAAAGGTGAAAACAGTGTTTATAAATGGCGCCACAGCAGAAAAAATTCGTCAGGCGATTGCATCTGCTCCCAATTACAAGGCAGGCTGCCCGGAAATTGTAATGTGCAAGGATTTTGCAGATGCGGTATATCGCAGCGCCCAGGCGGCAAAGGCCGGGGATGTGGTGCTTATGAGCCCTGCCTGCGCGGCTTTTGACCAGTTCAAAAACTTTATGGAACGGGGCAACTATTTCAAAAAGCTTGTAAAGGAGCTGTAAGCAGTGGAAACACAAAAGCTTGCCAAGGTTTCTCATAAAATACTCAGACCCAAATATTGCGGCGCGGTGATTGTGGCCGCAGGCTCTGCTTCCCGTATGGGCGGTGTGGATAAGATTCTCGCCACTTTGGGAGATTCCACGGTGATTGCAAACAGCGCAAAGGCTTTTCAGGATTGCGATGCAATTAAAGAGATTGTGATTGTAACAAGAGCTGACCAAATGGAGCAGGTGATGGCTGCCTGCGCCCAGTTTGATAAGGTAACTGCCGTGGTCGCAGGCGGTGCTTCCCGGCCGGAGTCGGTGATGAACGGTCTGGATGCTCTTTCTAAAAAGGTAAAGCTTGCCGCCATTCACGATGGCGCCCGGCCTCTGGTCACCCCGGCGCTCATTGAACGGGTGGTCCGGGCGGCAGGCACTTGGGGCGCAGCAGCCCCCGGCGTACCGGTGAAGGATACGGTGAAAAAGACGCTTAAGGGCATTGTGACCGAAACTCCCCAAAGGGAAACGCTGCGTGCAATTCAGACTCCTCAGGTCTTTGACTATGACCTTTTGCGTGGAGCATTGGAGCAGGCTGCCGAAAAGGCTCTGCCCATCACCGACGATTGCTCTGCGGTGGAGGCAATGGGCATGTCCGTGCGCATTGTTGACGGTAACGAGCGAAATATCAAAATCACCACCCCTATAGACTTAAAGCTTGCCAATATGCTTTGGGAGGAAGAAATATGAGAATTGGACACGGCTATGATGTGCACCGGCTGGTGCCAGGCAGAGACCTGATCTTGGGCGGTATGTGCGTTGCCTATGAAAAGGGCCTGGATGGCCACTCCGATGCCGATGTGCTCACCCACGCGGTGATGGATGCCCTGCTGGGCGCCGCCGGCTTGGGGGATATCGGCAGGCATTTCCCGGACTCTGACCCTGCCTATAAGGGCATATCCTCCATGGTTTTGCTAAAGCAGGTCAGGGAAAAGGTACACCAGGCAGGCTACAGTGTGGGCAATGTGGATGTAACGGTGATTGCCCAGGCTCCTAAGCTTAAGGACTATATTCCCCAAATGGAATCCAACCTGGCGGTGATGCTTGGCGTTTCCGTAAGGGATGTGAATATTAAGGCCACCACAGAGGAGCATTTAGGCTTTACCGGCGATGGCTCCGGCATTGCCTGCCACGCAGTTTGTATTCTGAACAAGATATGACACATTTTGACCTCCCGGGCATAAACTGCCCTGGGAGGTGTTTTTATGCAAAACTGCATGATCACCTTTCGGTCGGTGACACCGGCGCAGCGGGCGCAAAGCTTGCTGCAGCGCAGCGGCACACTCTGTCGCCTTCAGCGCACACCCAGGTATCTGGAAAGCCAAGGCTGCGGCTACGGTCTTCGCCTGTCGCTGAGCGATGCGCCCGGCGCTTTGGAACGGCTGCGCAGCGCCGGCATTGACTATCGAAAGGTATATTTACAAAGGGAAGAAGGGAAGCTGGAGGAGCTGCACCTATGATCTATCTGGACCACGGGGCCACCTCCTTTCCAAAGCCGCCCCAGGTGGCCCGGGCAATGGCGAAGGCACTGGAAACCTGCGCAAACCCGGGCCGCGGCGGCCATAAGCCGGCAATGGCGGCGGCAGAAACTGTGCTTTCCTGCCGCACAGAAGCAGGCCGTTTTTTTGACTGTGACCCGGAAAAGGTGGTGTTCACCGCCAACTGCACCCAGGGGCTGAATATGGCTATCCACACCTTGGTAAAGCCCGGCAGCCGGGTTGTGATTTCCGGTTTTGAGCATAACGCGGTCACCCGGCCGCTGCACCAGAGAAATGCGGAAATTGTGGTTGCAGGCAGGCGGCTTTTTGATTGGGACGATACTTTGGGAAAATGGGAAAAAGCCCTGAAAAATGGGGCAGATGTCGCGATTTTTACCCATATTTCTAATGTATTTGGCTATATTCTACCGGCATATGAAATGGCAGCTTTGTGCCGAAAATACGGCGTTCCCTTTGTTGTGGACGCGGCCCAATCGGCAGGAATCGTGCCTGTGAGCCTTCAAAAAATGGGGGCGGATTTTATTGCTATGCCCGGCCACAAGGGCTTGCTTGGCCCTCAGGGAACTGGGCTTTTACTCTGTGGTAGAGCCCTTGCGCCGCTGATTAGCGGCGGTACGGGAAGCCAGTCCATTGACCAAAATATGCCGGATTTCCTGCCGGATGGTGGAGAAGCAGGCACGGTGAATGTGCCGGGCATAGCCGGACTTGCCGCAGGGCTTCGCTACCTGAAAGGGGAGGGCATAAACCGCATTTTTGAAAGGGAGCGCCGTCAGGCTGCGCACCTTGCAGTGGAACTGGAGAAAATGGGCCTACAGGTGTTTCGGGGTGAGCACCAGGCAGGTACAGTTAGCTTTGTGCCGAAATGCGATTGCGAGGAGCTGGCAGACTACCTTTCACAAAGGGGAATTTGCGTCCGCGCAGGGCTGCACTGTGCGCCCCTTGCCCACGAAAGCGCCGGTACGTTGGATACCGGCACAGTGCGGGTCAGCTTTGGCCACGACGCAAGCAATGGAAAGAGGGAAAACTTGTTGAAAATCCTAAGAAATTCCAAGGCAAAAATATAAAATTTTTCGCATTTCCTATTGCCATAATCCCCCTCATCCGTTATAATAAAAAGGATAATAGGATAGTTATAGAGTTTTTTGAAAAACCGCAGTTATACGCATAGAAATGGGGTATGAAATTGATGGAATATTTTGAGGCTATGTTTAAGCAGCTGACCATCATGCAGTGGACAGATTGGCTGGATATTATTGCCGTTGCCTTCCTGATTTACTGGCTGGTGCCACTGTTCCGCTCCACCGGCGCTGCCCGCATCGCCAAGGTGGTTATTGCCTTGCTGGTGATTATTTGGCTCACTGGCGTACTAAAGCTGCATACCCTCAATTACATTCTTAGCCAGGTGCTTTCCATCGGTCTCATTGCCGTGGTGGTGCTTTTCCAGCCGGAGCTGCGCCGTATGATTGACCACCTGAGCAATATGAAGCTGAAAAAGCTCTTTAGTCCCGAGGAGATCAACGAGCAGATGGTGCCCATCATCCAGCAGACCGTTCAGGCCTGTGAGGCAATGAGCCGGGAAAAGGTTGGCGCGCTTATCGTTTTCGCCCGGGATAACCGCCTGGAGGAGTATTTCAAAACCGGCACCATGATTGATGCCCAGGTTTCCGAGCAGCTGCTTCGCAATGTGTTCTTCCCCAAGGCATCCCTTCACGACGGCGCTGTGATTATCCGGGATGGCCGTGTTACCGCTGCCGGCTGTGTGTTGCCCCTGTCTGAGAGCCAGCGCCTGAGCGCAGATCTTGGCACCCGTCATCGTGCCGGTGTGGGTATGAGCGAGGCTTCCGACGCGGTGGTGGTTATCGTTTCTGAGGAAAGCGGCGTAATTTCCGTTGCAGTTGGCGGCATTTTAAAGCGCCACTTGGCACCCCAGACTTTGGAGAGGCTGCTGCGCAACGAGCTGTGCCATGAAGAGCAGGAAAAGCAGGAAACGGTTATGGACAGGCTCCGTAAGCAGCTGCAGGATTTGTTTAAGGGAGGTAAGCAGAATGAAAAATAAATTGCTTACCGCACTGCTGTGCTTTGTGGTGGCCTTTGGCCTTTGGATGTATGTGATTACCGTGGTCAGCCCCGGCTCTGAGAGTACCTTTACAGATATCCCCGTAGAAATCAAAAATGTCAATGTGCTCACTGACCGCAATCTGATGATTCTGGCCGATGAAACGCCTACGGTCACTCTCCACCTGGCAGGCAACCGCAGTGACCTTTTAAAGTTGAGCAGCCAGAATATTACCGTGCAGGTGGATGCTTCCAGGATCATTGAAGCCGGTACTGCTGAGCTTGGCTACACGGTTTCTTTCCCCGGCGATGTGCCAAATAATGCACTTACCATTCAAAGCCGCAATCCGGATTATATTGTTCTTGAGGTTGTCGAACGGGTGGAAAAGCTTATTCCCGTGGAGTTTTCCATCAATAAGGAAGCAATTCCTGAAAACTATATTTCTGCCGACCCTGTGACCGATGTGACCCAGGTGCGTATTTCCGGCCCCAAGGAACGGGTTGAGCAGATTGAAAAGGCTGTGGTCACCATTGACCTGACCGGCCGCACCGAGAGCGTTCATGAGAATTTCACCTACACCCTGTGCAACGGGGAAGGTGAGCCTGTGGATGCCAAGTTTGTGCAGACCGATACCCAACAGATTTTTGTGGATATGCTCATCCGCCGCTATAAGGTTATCCCCCTGAAACTGACCGTTGTCCCCGGCGGCGGCGCCACCGAAAACGATGTAACTTATACTCTCAGCCCTGATGAGATTATGGTATATGGCAGCGAGGCTGCTTTGGCCCGGCTGGAATACCTGGATGTAGGTGCGCTGGAGTTGAGCCAGCTTGCAAACGACCAAACCCTTACATTCCCCATTAACTTGCCGGAGGGCATTACCCATGAAACCGGAGAGGGCACTATGGTCACGGTGGAGGTTGCCTTTAATAACCTGGAGGTTAAGCATCTTTCTGTAAGCAATCTGCTGCTGGAGAATGTGCCTGAGGGCATGTCCGCCAAGAGCTACAGAGCCGCGGTGGATGTAACCGTCCGTGGCCCTAAGGAGCTGGTTACGCTGATTAATGCTTCCTACCTGACCCTGGTTGCTGACCTGAGTAATGTGACCCCGGGCGACCATGTATGGCCTGTCACCGTTAAGGTTGACGAAAAGTTTGCCGCAGTGGGCGCCGTTGGCACTTATTCGGTTACTGTGGGGGTCAACGAAAATGGCGGCTAAGCTGCAAAATAAACCGAAAGAGGCGTATCACCTTGATTAAAAGTATGACCGGTTACGGCCGTGCCGTAGAAACGGTAAACGGCCGTGAAATTTCCGTGGAGTTGCGCTCCGTTAACAACCGTTACCTGGATTGCTCTGTGCGGCTGCCCCGCATAATGTCCTTTGCAGAAGAAGCGGTGAAGCAGGCTGTGAAAGCCTCCATCAGCCGTGGCAAGGTAGATGTGTATATCACCCTGCGCTCCGAAGGCGGCGAGGAAGCAAATGTCACCCTGAATAAAAATGTGCTGGAAGGCTACCTGGCTGCCATGCGTCAGATGGTGGATGAATGCGGCGTGAAGGACGATATCAGCGTGTCTGTGGTGTCCCGTCTGCCGGAGGTGTTTCAGATTGAAAAGCCTCAGGTGGATGAGGAGCAGCTTCTTGCTGACCTGATGAGCGTTGTCGGTAAGGCACTGGTTAGTTATGATGCTATGCGTGCTGCAGAGGGCGAGGCTATGGACCGTGACCTGCGCAGCCGTGGTAAGACCATTGAGGACTTGGTGTCCCAGGTGGAGCAGGGCAACGCCCAAACGGTGGTAGATTATCGCACTCGTTTGGAAAACAAGCTTCGTGAGGTGCTGGAAAACACAGCCATCGACGAAAGCCGCATTCTTACCGAGGCAGCCATCTTTGCCGATAAGGTGGCGGTGGACGAAGAGACCGTGCGTCTGCGCAGCCACTTAAAGCAAATGTATGCTATGTTAGACGGCGGCGGTCCTATTGGCCGCAAGTTGGATTTCCTGCTGCAGGAGATGAACCGGGAAGCCAACACTACCGGCTCTAAGTGCACCGATGTTGCCCTTGCCCGTATTGTGGTGGATATTAAGGCTGAGCTGGAAAAAATTCGGGAACAGACCCAGAACATTGAGTAAGAGGACGAGCCATGAAGCTAATGAATATTGGTTTTGGCAGTATGGTTGCTGCAGGCCGCGTGCTCAGCGTTTTAGAGCCGGAGTCGGCGCCCATCAAGCGTGTGGTGCAGGAAGCCAAAGACCGGGGAATGCTCATTGATGCGTCCTATGGCCGCAAAACACGCAGCGTGATTTTGATGGATACCGACCATGTAATTCTCTCGGCGCTCACGCCCCAGGAGCTTTCCGGACAGGAGGATGAAGATGGCCAATAAGCTGTTTGTGATATCCGGTGCTTCCGGTGTGGGCAAGAGCACCGTCCTTGCCCGTGTGATGCAGGCGCGAAATGATCTGCTGTTTTCCGTGTCGGCAACAACCCGCAGCCCCCGTCCCGGGGAGCAGGATGGTGTGAGCTATTACTTTGTTTCTAAGGAAGCCTTTTTGGATATGATTCAAAAGGATGCCTTCCTGGAATACGATGACCACATGGATAACTATTACGGCACACCGAAAAGCCAAGTGGAGGAAAAACTCCAAAAGGCCCATGTGATTTTGGACATTGAGCCCAACGGCGCATTTAATGTGCGCAAGGCTCGACCTGATGCAGTGCTTATTTTCATTGCGCCTCCCAGCTTGCAGGACTTGGAAAACCGCCTGCGCAGCCGGGGCGATACCTCCGAGGAGCAGATTCGTCTGCGCCAGGAGCGTGTGGCCTGGGAAATGGAGCAGAGCAAGCGCTACGATTACACCGTGGTTAATGACCAGGTGGAAGCCTGCGCAGAACAGATACTGAACATTATCGCCCAAGTGAGCGAAGAATAAAATTGGAGGAAATAATTATGCTTTACCCCCCCGTAGCAGACCTACTGAAGAATATGGACAGCCGTTACCTGCTGGTGAATGTGGTTGCCCAGAGAGCAAGACAGATTGCCGCTGAGGCTGAGGAATATCAGGAAGAGCTGACCGAAAAGCCCGTTACCCTGGCCATTCGCGAGGTAGCAGAGGGCAAGCTGACCGCAACCCTCAAGGAAGAATACACCCGATAAATTAGACCGATATTATGTAGGAGGTGGGGCTTTATGATTGCAAAAATTGCTGTTAGCTCGGCCGCTTTTGCTATTGACAAGCCCTATTCTTACTTTGTGCCGGAGGGTATGTCCCTGATGCCGGGGGTGCGTGTCATCGTGCCCTTTGGTCGTGGCAACCGCCTGTGCGAGGGCATTGTGCTGAGCCTGGAGGAGGGCAGCGCAGAGGGCCTTAAAACGGTGGAGCAGTGTATGGATGCTGCGCCCTTGTTGGATGGCCAAATGTTGCAGCTTGCCGCCTTTATGCGCCAGCGGTATTTTTGCACCTTTTATGAAGCTGCCCGGGCGATGCTGCCGGCAGGCCTGTGGTTTCGGGAAAAGGATTCTTATTCCCTCACCCAGAACCGAATCTGGCAGGAACAGCCACCCCGTAACTTACAGGCGCTGACTCTGCTGCAACTGCTTGACAGTCTTGGCGGCAGCGCAGAAGGGCATGTTCTGCGGCAGACTTTTTGCGACGAAGAGCAACTGCAAAAGGCGGTTTCGTATCTGGTTCGCAAAAAATGGATTACCGCCCGGCAGGATTTTTCCCGCCGGCTGCAGGATAAAACCGAGCAGGTGGCAACCTTGGCAGCCTCTGCTGAAGAGGCAATGGAATATGCCGCAAGCCGGCCTAAAAGCGCGCTGATGCAAAAAAATGTCCTGGAGCTTCTGTGCTCTGTGGGCAGCGCCAGCGTGAAAGAAATTTGTTATTTCACCGGCGCAAAGACGGCTACGGTCAAAAGATTGCAGCAGCTTGGCTATATTTTGCTCACCGATAAGCCGGTGCTTCGCTGCCGGCAGATACAAAAGGCTCAGGTAGAAAAGCCACTGGTGCTGAGTTCAGCTCAGGAAAAGGCATTTTTAGGGCTGCAGACCCAGTTCCAAAGCCCCAATCCCGGCACTGCGCTCCTGCACGGTGTCACCGGCTCCGGCAAAACCGCTGTGTATATCCGCCTGATTCAGCATTGCCTGGAACAGGGAAAGCAAGCGGTGCTTTTGGTGCCGGAAATTGCCCTGACCCCTCAGTTGCTTGGCTTGATGGCTGCCTGGTTTGATGACCGGGTGGCAGTGCTTCACAGCAGCCTGCCTGCCACAGAACGCTATGACCAGTGGAAGCGCGTAGCAAAAGGGGCGGCCACCGTAGTGGTGGGCACTCGTTCTGCGGTGTTTGCGCCCTGTCCCAATCTGGGCCTGATTATCCTGGATGAAGAGCAGGAGCACTCCTATAAATCCGAAAATAACCCTCGTTACCATGCCCTTGAGGTGGCAAGGTGGCGCGGCTTCAAATCCGGCGCGCTGGTGCTTTTGGGCTCTGCCACACCAACGGTTGAGTCGATGTACCGGGCAAAAACCGGAGAATATACCTTATATACCCTCAATGAGCGCTTTGGCGGCAGGCAGCTGCCACAGGTAGAAATTGTGGATATGCGCAAGCAGATGGAGCAGGGCAATGCTACTTCTATCAGCTATATCCTGCAGGATGCCATCGGCAATGCAACAGAAAACGGCAAGCAGAGTATCCTGTTTCTTAACCGCCGCGGCGCCAGCCGTGCGTTGGTGTGCGTAAGCTGCGGCAAAAGCCCGGAATGCCCCCGTTGCAGCGCTCGTCTTACCTATCACAGCGCCAACAGCCGCCTGATGTGCCATTATTGCGGACATTCCCAGCCTGTCCCTGACCGTTGCCCGGATTGTGGCGGTCCTATGAAGCAGGTTGGCACCGGCACCCAAAAGATTCAGCAGGAGCTATTGGAACTGTTTCCCGGTATACAGGTGAGCCGTATGGACACCGATACGGTTAATGCTGTCAATACCCACGAAAAGATATTGGAGCAATTTAGCCGGGAGAATATTCCTGTGCTGGTGGGTACCCAAATGGTGGCTAAGGGCCTCAATCTTCCCAATGTGACCCTGGTGGGCGTGTTGGACGGTGACTTGAGCCTTTATAGCGATAGCTACCGGGCTGCGGAAACCACCTTTAATATGCTCACCCAGGTGGTGGGCAGAGCCGGCAGAGGCGATACCGCAGGCACTGCGGTGATTCAAACTTTGGTGCCGGAGCACAAGGTGATTACCCTGGCTGCGGAGCAGAACTATGACGACTTTTATGATATGGAGATATCTTTACGCCGCATTCAGAATCTGCCGCCCTTTGGCGACCTGGTACATATCACCTTCACCGGGCCTGAGGAAGCCCGGGTGCTGCATGGCGCAGCCAAGTTTGCAGCAAGCCTCCAGGCCTGCGCCAAGCAGCCGGCCTATACCCGTAGCTTGCATTCGGTGCTTGGACCTGCGCCCTGCACCGTAGCTAAAATTAACTATAATTTCCGTTACCGGCTCACCGTCCGCTGCGCTTTGGATAATCCTTTGCGTACATTGCTGGCTCACCTGTTGCGGCAGTTTGCCCAGGATAAGGAAAACCGGGGTATCAGCGTGTTTGCAGATGTTAACGGATATGAGTAGCCTGACCAATATAATCCGAACCCGTTTTTGAGGCGCCCAGCCACATTGATGCTGCGTTGTCGCTTTTTGACGGGCATAAAGCCCGTCGGCAAAGCTCCGCCTTGCCTCAAAGCGGCTGGACGGCTCAAAAATCTGCGACCCACGCGGGATGGATGGTCGGTTCAGGCAATCTTATATGAAGCAGATGGGCTGGCGCCCATCAATGAATAAAAGGAAGCCTGAACCGATTAGGCGCCCGCTTGGGCGGGTTCAGGTTATATTGGTCAGGCTAGGCAGAGAGGAAGAAATATGGGACTTCGTAAGATTTTAACCGACAAAGAGCCTGCGCTGCATAAGGTTTGTCGGGAAGTGGTAAACTTTGACAGCAAGCTTCATAAGCTGCTGGACGATATGACCGAGACTCTGGTGGACTCCGGTGGCGTAGGCCTGGCTGCCCCTCAGGTGGGCATTCTGCGCCGTGTGGTGCTGGTGGATACCGGAGAGGGAATTTTGGAGCTCATTAACCCCACCATGGTGGAAACCGACGGGGAGCAGGAGGGCCCGGAGGGCTGCCTGAGTGTGCCGGGGAAATATGGCCTTGTAAAGCGCCCCTTTTATGCCAAGGTGCGCGCTCAGGACCGTAACGGCAATTGGTATGAGGCAGAGGGCGAGGAGCTGATTGCCCGGTGCTTTTGCCACGAACTGGACCACCTGGACGGCATTCTCTATACCCAGGTAATGGAGCGCTTCCTGACGGAAGAAGAGCTTTCCTATGACGAGGAGTAATTATGCGTGTTGTTTTTATGGGAACGCCGGACATTGCGGCAACCTGCCTGAAAAAAATAATTGCCGATGGCTTTGAGGTGGTGGGTGTTTATACCCAGCCGGACAGGCCCAAGGGCCGGGGGATGAAAATGGTGTTTTCTCCTGTGAAGGAGGTGGCCATTGCCCATAATATCCCTGTGTTTCAGCCGGAAAATTTCCGGGAGGACGAGTCTGTTCAGAGCCTTAAGGACTTAAAGCCCGATGTGGTGGCGGTGGTGGCCTACGGCCGCATTCTGCCCCAACGGGTGCTGGATGTCCCTCCCAAGGGCTGCATCAATATCCACGCCAGCCTTTTGCCTGCCTACCGTGGCTCTGCGCCCTACCAGTGGGCTGTGCTTCACGGCCTTAAGGAAACCGGTGTCAGCGCAATGTATCTGTGCCGGGAAATGGATGCCGGCGATGTGATTGATACAGCTGCTACCGATATTGGCGAAAACGAAACTGCCGGCCAGCTTCTGGATCGTCTGGCAGAGCTGGGCGCCGGGCTTCTGAGTAAAACCTTAACTGCAATTGCTGAGGGTAATGTCACTGCAACGCCTCAAGATGCTTCCAAGGTGTCCTACGCGCCTATGCTGGATAAGACGATGTGTCCCATCGATTTTTCTAAAACTGCCCAACAGGTGCATAATCACGTTCGGGGCCTGCATCCCTGGCCTGTGGCGACGATGACCCTGCAAGGTAAGCTTTTTAAGATTCATGAAACGGTGATTGCCCAGGGCAGCGGTAAGCCCGGCGAAATTTTAGGGCTTACCAAAACCGGCCTTGTGATTGCCTGCGGTGAGGGTGCAGTGGAAATTCGCTCCCTGCAGGCCGAGGGCGGAAAGCGCATGGCTGCGGCGGACTATTTCCGCGGTCACCCCTTGGAAAGCTGATATGGGCGCAAGAGAAACGGCACTAACGGCCCTCATCGCCTGCCGCAAGGCCGATGCCTGGTCCAATGGGGTGCTGAAGGAATATATCCGTCGGGACGGCCTGGACCGTCGGGAAGCTGCCCTGGCTACCCGGCTGTGCTACGGCGTGGTGCAAAACCGGCTTTTGCTGGATTTTTACCTCCGGCAGCTGCTCACCGGCAAAGTCAAAGCCTTGCACCCCGGTGTGCGGGATATCCTCCATTTAGGCCTTTACCAGCTTTATTTTATGGATAAGATTCCCGTGTCTGCTGCGGTAAATGAGTCGGTAGCCCTCGGAAAAAAATATTGCAAAAAGCTGCCTGCTGCCCCGGGCCTTATCAACGGTGTCTTGCGTAATGCCGATAGGCTTCGGCAGCAATTGGTCCAGCCAAAGGGCTATAGTGAAAAATACAGCCATCCCCAGAGCCTTGTGGATTTGCTTAAGGAAAATGTGGGTAAGGAAAAGCTGGAAGCAATGCTCATTGCCAATAACAGCGCACCGCAAACGGTGGTGCAGGTCAATACCCTGCGTATCGATGAAAATGCCCTGCAGGCAAGGCTCGATGCTGAGGGCGTGCACTCCGAGCCCCACAGCTGGATGGAGGGTGCTCTGGTGGTTTCAGGCACCGGCAGCTTAGAGGAGCTGGATAGCTTCCGGGAGGGCCTTTTCTATGTTCAGGACCCGGCAAGCCGTCTTAGCGTGCTGTGCGCCCAAATTCCCGGCAATGCCCGGGTGTTGGATTGCTGCAGCGCCCCCGGCGGCAAAAGCTTTGCAGCGGCAATGTGCATGAAAGGCGCAGGCGCTATTACCTCCTGCGATATTCATCCCCACAAGGTGCCCCTCATTGAAAAGGGAGCTCAACGGCTGGGAATTGACAATATCACTGCCATGGAGCAGGATGCTTCCCAATTTATTCCGGATTGGGAGGGGAAAATGGATGTGGTGCTTGCCGATGTGCCTTGCTCCGGCTATGGCATCATCCGCAAAAAGCCGGATATCCGCTATAAAGACCCTACTGCTATGGAGCAGCTTCCTCAGCTTCAGCTGGCGATTTTGCGCAATCAGGCTCGCTATGTTAAGCCCGGCGGTGTCCTGCTTTATTCCACCTGTACGGTATTAAAACGGGAGAATGAAGCCGTTGTGGAAGAATTTCTGAAAGAAAACCGGGATTTTGCCCCGGAAAGGCTTAGCCTGCCGGCAATTTTCCCGGAAAATACCACCGGGATGCTTACCCTGCTTCCCGGTGAATATGAAACAGATGGCTTCTTTATCTGCCGTCTGCGGAGAAAGCTATGACCAATCACTTACGATCCATGACCCTGCAGGAGTTGGGCGCAGTGCTCAAGGAAATGGGACAGCCGGCCTTTCGCGCTAAGCAGGTGTTTACCTGGCTGCATAAGGGCGTTACTTCCTATGACCAAATGACCAACCTGCCTCAAAGCCTGCGGGATCAGCTGTCCCAAAGCTATCCGCTGCTTGTTCCCCGGGTAGTGCGCAAGCAGCAGTCCCAAAAGGACGGCACAATCAAATATCTTTGGCAGCTTCATGATGGCAACTGTGTGGAAACGGTGCTTATGCGCTATCACTATGGTAACACCGTGTGCATATCCACAGAGGTGGGCTGCGCTATGGGCTGCGCCTTCTGCGCTTCTACATTAGGCGGTCTGGTGCGTCGTTTGGAGCCCAGAGAAATTTTGGAGCAGGTGATGTTTACCCAGTTAGATTCCGGCCTGCCCATTTCTCATATTGTGCTTATGGGCATCGGAGAGCCCTTGGACAACTATGACCATGTGCTGCGTTTCTTGGAGCTTGTGAACAGCCCGGAGGGTATGAACATCTCTATGCGGCATATTAGCCTCTCCACCTGCGGCCTTGTGCCCAAAATTCTGCGCCTGGCAGAAGAAAAGCTGCAGCTTACTCTGTCGGTATCTCTCCACGCACCCAACAATGCTGTGCGCAACACCATTATGCCTGTAAATAAGGCATATCCTGTGGAGGAACTTTTGGATGCCTGCCGTAAGTATTATGAAATTACCGGCCGCCGCATCTCTTTTGAATATGCTATGATTAATGGCGTCAACGATACGCCGGAGGCTGCCCGGGAGTTGATTTCGCAGCTGAAGGGTATGAGCGCCCATGTAAATCTCATTCCATTAAACCATGTGGAGGAAAGCCCCCTGGAGCCCAGCACCAAGCAAGCCGTTGCCCGTTTCCAAAAGCTTTTGGAGGATGCCGGCATTCCGGCAACTGTGCGGCGAAGCCTGGGCGGCGATATTGATGCCTCCTGTGGACAGCTGCGGAGAAACTATGAAAGGAGTGAAGCCCCGTGGAATATTGGTACTTAACAGACCCCGGATGCGTTCGCACCATGAATCAGGATGCCTGCTATGCCGAGCATTTGGATAAAAACACCCTTCTGTGCGTAGTGTGCGACGGTATGGGCGGCGCCAAGGCCGGCAATGTGGCCAGCAGCTTGGCTATAGAGGTGTTTGCCCAAGAGCTGAAAAACAGCTACAGCCCGGAACTTAATGGGGATAAGCTCAAAAATGTACTGGAGAACGCCATCAAGCTTGCAAACTTCACGGTGTATGACCAGGCCCAGCAGTTTGAGGAATTTGCCGGCATGGGCACAACCCTGGTGGCAGTGCTGATTCGGGGCAGGGAAGTAACTGCTGTGAATGTGGGCGATAGCCGGGTTTACCGCATTAACGAGGACGGTATCACCCAAATCACCCGGGACCATTCTGTGGTGCAGATGATGGTGGACCGGAACGAGATGACCTCGGAGCAGGCCAAAAACTACCCTGGCAAGAATCTTATCACCCGTGCCATCGGCACAGAAACCATGGTCACCTGCGATATTTTTACGCAAAAGCTGCAAAAGGGGGAGCATCTGCTCCTTTGCACCGACGGCCTATCCAATTTGCTCAGTGATCAGGAGCTGCTTTTTGAGGTGCTCCATGGGGGCGAAGCGGCTGGGTGCTGCCGGCGGCTTTTGGATATAGCTATTAAACGGGGCGCACCGGACAACGTTACCAGCGTTCTGGTAGCATTGTAAGGCAGAAAGGAGCGCTGTATGGATAAGTATATAGGCCGCCTGCTGGATAACCGATATGAGATACTTGAAGTCATCGGTACCGGCGGCATGGCGGTTGTTTATAAGGCAAGATGTCACCGGCTTAACCGGTTCGTTGCCATCAAAATCTTAAAGGACGATTTTTTGGAGGATGAGGATTTTCGCGGCCGTTTCCACGCAGAAAGCCAGGCCGTTGCCATGCTCAGTCATCCCAATATCGTCAATGTGTTCGATGTGTCCACCTCCGTGTCCATGGAGGCCGATTATATTGTTATGGAGCTCATCGAGGGCATTACCCTGAAGCAATATATGGAAAAGAAGGGTATTCTGAACTGGAAGGAGACCCTGCACTTTGCCATGCAGATTGGTAAGGCCCTGGAGCATGCGCACAGCCGTGGCGTTGTGCACCGGGATATCAAGCCCCATAATGTGATGGTACTGAAAAACGGCTCAGTTAAGGTGGCCGATTTCGGCATTGCCCGTATGATGTCCGAGGGCAACACCCTCACCAAGGAAGCCTTGGGCTCTGTGCACTATATTTCTCCCGAGCAGGCTAAGGGCGGCAGGGTGGATAACCGGTCTGATATCTATTCTTTGGGCGTTGTGATGTATGAAATGATGGCAGGCCGACCCCCGTACGAGGGCGAAAGCCCGGTGTCCGTTGCCATTCAGCATATTAACGGCGGCGCTGCACTGCCTTCTGCCCTTAACCCCAATATCCCCAAGGGCCTGGAGCAGATTATTATGAAGGCCATGGCCCATGATATTGGCAGTCGCTATGTTTCTGCCTCACAGATGCTTGCGGATATGGAGGAGTTCCGTAAGGACCCCATGATTCTGTTTGATTATAATGCGCCCAATGTGGACGATGTAATTAAAAACCGCAAACAGCCTCTGACCCTGGAGCCCACTGCCGCAGAGCGGGCTGCTGCCCGTCGGGTGCAAAACAGTGCCCCCAAGCAGGTGCCCAATGTGCGCAACACGGATGCCGACCGGCGCAGAAGCCGCCCTGCACGAGCCCATAGCGGTGAAGATGAGCGCCGCAGCCGCGCTGCTACCATTGCCATGATTGTCTGCTCCATCGTCATTGTAGTGGCCCTTGGTGTATTCCTCATTGTCATTCTCAATGGCGGCCTGCAGGGCGGTATCCAGCAAAAGGTGGATGTGCCCCGGCTTGTGGGTAAGGACTTTACCAAGCTGCCAAAA
>JAZMZJ010000032.1:0-5949 GCA_045585915.1 Faecousia sp.
CTATGCAGGAGATCGAGGAGCAATTTGGTTTCCCTGTGTACTCTGTTGTGGATGTTTATGACATTATTGAGTACCTGGAAGAGGATCCTGCTAACGAAGAAAATGTTACCAGAATCAAGAACTACCTGGCTGTAAATGGTGCAAAGTAATGAGAAGTTTAATAGATATTACGGATTTTTCCGTTGAAGAACTGTATGACCTTTTGGCAGTTGCTTCGGATATTGGCGAGCATCCGGAAAAATATCGGGATGCCTGCCGCGGAAAGACGCTGGCAACCTTGTTCTTTGAGCCTTCCACTCGTACCCGGTTGAGCTTTGAAGCGGCTATGATCGAGCTTGGCGGCAGTGTGATTGGCTTTTCTGAAGCCAGCAGTTCTTCTGCAGCTAAGGGAGAGAGTATGGCAGATACCGCCAAGATTCTTTCTTGCTATGCAGATATTATGGCTATTCGCCATCCCAAGGAAGGCGCGCCCTATGTTGCGGCTAAAAATGCAACGATTCCTGTTATCAATGCAGGCGACGGCGGCCATTGCCATCCTACCCAAACATTGGCTGACCTGCTTACCATCTATCGGGAAAACGGCCGCTTTGATGGCCTGACTGTGGGTTGCTGCGGCGATCTGAAATATGGACGTACAGTCCATTCTTTGCTGTCTGCGCTTACCCGTTATCAGGATATCAAGGTGGTGCTCATCAGCCCCCAGGAACTGCAGCTTCCAGAGTATATGAAGAGGGAAGTGCTGGATAAAAACGGCATAGCTTATGTGGAAACGGCTTCTTTGGAAGATGCGCTGCCTAAGCTGGATGTGCTGTATATGACCCGTATTCAGAAGGAGCGCTTCGACGATCCGGATGCTTACGAGCGATTAAAGGATAGCTATGTGCTTACAGTAGATAAGATGCGTCTTGCCAAGGACACCATGCGTGTGCTGCATCCGCTGCCCAGAGTCAACGAAATCAGCGTAAAGGTGGACGCAGACCCCAGAGCAGCCTATTTCCGTCAGGCGCTTAACGGCAAGTATATGCGTATGGCCCTGATTTTGAAGCTTCTGAAGGAGGCCCGGGAGGGTAAGCAGATGATGGAAGAGCAGAATGTTCTTGTGAATGAACTTCGGTGTGAAAATGCTCGTTGCATCAGTTCTACCGAGCAGGAGCTTGACCATATTTTTAGGTGCGTGGATGCCCAAAAGGGCGAATACCGCTGCATTTATTGCGAAGCGAAAAAGTACCTTTGTAACTAAAATGAAATCCCCACGGAATGAATGCCGAAAGTTATACAAAAACAAGGCCATTTCCGTGGGGTTTCGTGGTAAAAGAAACAAAAATGACAAAAGGGGCAAACCCTTTCTTGACAGGGCAAATGAGCCGTGTTAAAATTATTTTGTTTAAAAACGCTTTCTGCGACTGACGGAGATTGTGGAGCACCACAGGGGACCAGAAAGTGAATTTGCGGCAGCTGCCGCAAGCCGACCGTCTGGGCGCATTTAGCATGGGCTAATTGCGCTCATTTTGTATTTTCAGGAGGTTCTTATGAAGAAAATTGGAATCGTGATGGGCAGCGACAGCGATCTTCCCATTGTGCAAAAGGCTATCGATACCCTTAAAGCCTTCGAAGTTCCCTATGAAGTGCACATCTATTCTGCCCACAGAACACCTGTGGAAGCCCGGGATTTTGCTCTCAATGCCCGTGCAAATGGCTTTGGCGCAATTATTGCCGCTGCCGGTATGGCGGCGCATTTGGCAGGCGCTGTTGCAGCTAACACGACTTTGCCTGTTGTCGGTATACCTTGCAAAGGACCTGTGCTTGACGGTATGGATGCTTTGCTATCAACCGTTCAGATGCCCTCCGGTATTCCTGTTGCAACAGTTGCCATTAACGGAGCGGTCAATGCCGCTTTGCTTTGCATTCAGATGCTTGCAATTGAAGATGCAACCCTTGCCGCAAAGCTTGATGAAAAGCGTCGCAAGGATGCTGCCACAGTTCTGGAAAAAGACCGCAGCATTGCTCAAAGTTTGTAATTTAAATTTTTCATATAAGGAGAATTATCATGGAAAAGAAGCTTGTTTACACCGGTAAGACTAAGGACGTATTTGCGCTGCCTAACGGCAATTTTGAACTGAAGTTCAAGGATGATTGCACCGGCAAGGATGGCGTGTTTGATCCCGGCGAAAATTCTGTCGGTCTGACCATTGATGGCGTAGGTGATGTTAACCTGCGTATGTCCATCTATTTCTTTGAAAAGATCAATGCTGCCGGCATTCGCACCCACTATGTCAGTGCTGACTTGGCTAAGACCACGATGGAAGTTCTCCCCGGTAAGGTGTTCGGTAAAGGCCTGGAGGTTATTTGCCGTCACAAGGCTGTGGGCAGCTTCTACAGACGCTACTCCGATTACATTGAAGAGGGCGCTGACCTGCCTGAGTATGTAGAGATGACCTTTAAGAATGACGAGAAGGGCGATCCCCTGGTCACCAAGGAAGGCCTGATCGCTCTGGGCGTTATGACTGATAAGCAATACGAAGATATGAAGGCTATGACTCAGCGCATCACCCGTATTGTGGCTGATGACCTGAAGGAAAAGGGCCTTGTGATGTATGATATCAAGTTTGAGTTTGGCTATGATGCTGACGGTGAAGTGATGCTCATTGATGAGATTGCCTCCGGTAATATGCGTGTTTATAAGGACGGTCAGTATATTGATCCGATGACCTTGAGCAAGCTGTTCTTTGCTTGATTGCGTTTTGATTAGAAATAAAAGGAGTCTATAATGGGCGGATTTTTTGGAATTGTTTCCAAGCAAGACTGTATGGTAGATGTGTTTTTCGGAATTGACTATCATTCTCACCTTGGCGCACGCCGGGGCGGTATGGCAGCCTATGACCCTCAGATTGGTTTGCAGAGAACCATCCACAATATCGAAAATTCACCTTTCCGTACAAAGTTTGAAAAGATCTTTGAGCAGATGCAGGGTACTTCTGCCATCGGTTGTATCAGCGACTCTGATCCTCAACCTATGCTGATTCGCTCCCGGATCGGTACATATGCAATCGGTACAGTTGGCGTTATCAATAACGCAGATGCCCTTATTGATCAGTATTTGACTTCCAGCGCTGGCCATTTTGATGCAATGACCGGTGGCAAAGTGAATTCTACCGAATTGGTAGCTGCACTGATTGATCAGAAGGGTGATTTTATTGAAGGTATTCAGTTTGCCCAAAGTGTGATCGATGGAACAGCCAATATCCTCATTTTGAAGGATAATGGCAATCTGATTGCTGCCCGCGACCGTCTGGGCCGTATTCCTGTGCAGATCGGTAAAGATGAGAATGGCTATGCCGTTTCCTTTGAACAGTTTGCTTACACGAAGCTTGGCTTTGAGCATGTGAAGGAACTGGGACCAGGCGAGATTGTGGAAGTTACTGCAGACGGGCTGACGCAGTTGGTTGCGCCCGGAAAGGAAATGCGCGTTTGCGCCTTCCTTTGGAGCTACTACGGTTATCCCACATCCAACTATGAGGGCGTAAATGTGGAGTGCATGCGCTACCGTAACGGCGCGGCTATTGCCGAACGGGATATGGAGCAGGGAAGAAGTATGCAGATCGATTATGTTGGCGGTGTTCCTGACTCCGGTACACCCCATGCCATCGGTTATGCAAACCGCAGCGGCCGCCATTTTGCCCGTGCGTTTATTAAATACACCCCCACTTGGGCAAGAAGCTTTACTTCTGCCAAGCAGGCAGACCGTAAGCGGGTAGCTAAGATGAAGCAGATCCCTGTTCATGAGCTTATCGACGGCAAGGACCTTCTGTTTGTGGACGATTCTATCGTTCGGGGCACACAGCTGCAGGAAACCGTTGATTTCCTGTATGAAAACGGTGCAAAGAGCGTGCATATGCGCTCTGCTTGCCCTCCCATTATGTATGGTTGTAAATACCTGAATTTCTCCCGTTCTACCAGCGATATGGAACTGATCACCCGTCGTATGATCGTTGAGCTGGAAGGCGAGGAGGGCCTGAAGTATATTGATGAATATGCTGACGGAAATACCGCGCGTGGCAAGGCTATGCGTAAGGCCATTTGCGAGAAGTTCAATTTCTCTTCTTTGGGATTCCAGACGCTGGATGGTGTTATCAAGGCCATAGGCATTGAGCCCTGCAAGCTTTGCACTTACTGCTGGAATGGCAAAGAATAAAGATCAAAGGAGTATGACCATGAGCGAAAAGAGTTATTCCGAGAGCTATGCCGCTGCCGGTGTGGATATTACTGCCGGTTACCGCGCCGTTGAGCTGATGAAAAAGCATATTAAGCGCACCCGTAATGAAGGCTGTCTGGATGATGTTGGCGGTTTCGGTGGCTGCTTCGGTTTGCCGATTGCCGGCATGGAAGAGCCTGTGCTGGTTTCCGGCACTGATGGATGCGGTACTAAGGTTAAGCTTGCTATCCTGATGGATAAGCACGATACCATCGGTATTGATGCTGTGGCTATGTGTGTTAATGATATCATTTGCGTTGGCGCAAAGCCTTTGTTCTTCCTGGATTATATTGCCTGCGGTAAGAACATTCCTGAAAAGATTGCTACCATTGTCGGCGGTGTTGCAGAAGGCTGTGTTCAGTCCGGCGCTGCTCTCATTGGCGGTGAAACTGCTGAACACCCCGGTATGATGCCTGTGGAGGAATATGACCTGGCTGGTTTTGCGGTTGGTATCGTAGATAAGAAGAAGATTATCGATAACACCAAGATGTGCGCCGGTGATGTTGTGATTGCGCTGCCTTCTACCGGTATTCATTCCAATGGTTTCTCCCTGTGCCGCAAGGTCTTTGATATCGATAATAATAACCCGGAGCTTTATGTTCCCAAGGCTGAATTGGGCGGTAAGACTACGGCAGAAGCTCTGCTGGTGCCTACCCGTATTTATGTAAAGCCTGTGTTGGCTTTGCTGGAGAAGGTGGCAGTTAAGGGTATTAGCCATATTACCGGCGGCGGCTTCTATGAGAACATTCCCCGCAGCATTCCCGATGGTCTCGGCGCAGTGATTGATCGCAGTGCTGTTAAAGTGCTGCCTATCTTTGACCTGATTGCAAAAACCGGAAATATCCCTGAACGGGATATGTTCAATACCTATAATATGGGCGTTGGCATGAGCATCGTGGTAAGCGCCCAGGATGTGGATGCTGCCATTGAGGTGCTGAAGGCTAACGGTGAGGATGCCTATGTAATCGGTAAGATTGTTGAATCGGATAACAAGATCGTTATTGAATAAGAGGTACATAAATGGGTAAGAGAATTGCAGTTTTGGTATCCGGCGGCGGCACGAATCTGCAGGCGCTGATTGATGCCCAAGGCAGGGGAGAGCTCGGCGGCGGCAAAATCGTTGCGGTCATTTCTTCCAAGCAAGGTGCGTATGCCCTGGAACGGGCAGCCAAAGCAGGCATTTCCGGCTATGTGCTGCCGCGTAAGGAGTTTGCGTCAAACAGGGCAATGACCGTTGCTCTTGTTGATATGCTGAAAAAGCTGGATATTGACCTTGTAGTCCTTGCCGGCTGCATGATTATTTTCACAAATGAACTGGTTGATGCCTATCCCAATGCTGTTATGAATGTACACCCTGCGCTGATACCGTCTTTTTGTGGTCCGGGTTATTATGGCCTGCGGGTCCATGAGGAGGCCCTTCGCTATGGCGTTAAGCTGTCCGGCGCAACGGTGCATTTTGTCAGCGAGGAATGTGATGGCGGTCCAATCATTGCCCAAAAAGCTGTGGAAATCAAGGAGGGTGACACCCCCGAAATTCTTCAGCGCCGCATTATGGAAGAGGCGGAATGGAAGCTGCTGCCCTGGGCAGTTGCTATGTTCTGCCAGGATAAATTGACCGTTGATGGACGGATTGTAATCATAGGGTAGAACGACAAATCCAAACCCGCCTTAAAGCGGCTGATTTCGGCGCTTTTCGC
>JAZMZJ010000033.1:0-4195 GCA_045585915.1 Faecousia sp.
GAAACTTCCATACCGTTGGTCAGACGCACACGGGCGATCTTACGCAGAGCGGAGTTCGGCTTCTTGGGGCTGGTGGTACGAACAGCAGTACATACGCCACGCTTCTGGGGGGAAGGCAGGCTGGTAGCCTTGTTCTCCAAGGTGTTCAGACCTCTCTGCAGAGCAGGAGCAGTGGACTTGTAGGTGACCTGCTTACGGCCATTTCTCACAAGCTGATTAAAAGTAGGCATTCATTTTCTCCTTTCTTTCGTTCTCGCCCGAAGGCGGATTTATTCTACGGCTTTGTGCCGGTAGAACCGTTATTTGATTGCGGCTGCTGCCGCAGCGCCAACCTCGATGCCGCACACCTGCCCCAGTTCCTGCATGGAACGGACCCAGGCGACGGGCACTTTCTTTTGCTGGCACAACTGAGCCAAAGGCTCAGTGATGGCCGGATCGGCATTTTTCGCAAGGAACACCCTTTGGGCTCTTCCGGAATTTAAAGATTTGCGGAGCTGTTTGGCCCCGACGACCATAGAAAAACCGGCAATTTCCTTAGCGATTTCACCGCACGCCATACGAATGTCATTATGAGTGTCCATACAAAAACCTATTATACGCATTTTTGAGATTTTGTCAACAAAAAAATATGAAAAATCCTTTGATACCTAAAGGTTTTTCCGGTTTTTGCCCCATGTGCGCCGCCAAAGAAACATCAAGCCGCCACCGGTGGACTATCTTTGCCATTTAAACACCCTCCCCTGCCGAACAAGAATGATATCAGGCCTGTTGTGCTATGTGTAAATTTATTACCAAACTCCGTAAATTTATCGATTATCAATAAATTTTTATTGACTATCGCAATTATTCATGGTATGCTGAAGGCAGAAATCAAAAACTGGGAGGTACAAACCATGCCAAAAATATCCAAGAATCTATCTATTTCTCTTTCCCTGGGATTGGCGGTATTTTTTCTTGTGTGCTGCGTTGCAGGACTGTTTATTTTGCCAGGGCTTACCCAAATGCTCATTGACACACCGGACAACCTCGGCAATCGCAGCCAAATCACCCAGCCGGAACGGGCGTTGGTGCTGGCCATTGCCTACTGCATTGTTGCGGACTTTATTTTCGCCGACTGCCTGCTGCTGCGGCTGCTGTTTCGGGTGAAAAAGGGTTTTGTTTTTACCGAAGCTACCGTTTCGCTGATCCGGGGCATTTCCTGGTGCTGCATTTTGCTTTGCGTACTCTTTGGTATCCTGGGCATTTATTTTCAGCTTTCTTTTATCGTCGCTTTGCTTGGCGTATTCCTGGGGGTCTGCCTTCGGGTTTGCAAAAATGCTTTTGAGGAAGCCATAGCAATTAAAAGCGAAAACGACCTTACGGTTTAATGGGCAGGTAGCAAGATGATTGTAATTAACCTTGATGTAATGATGGCAAAGCGGAAGCTGTCCTTAAATGAGCTTTCCGAAAAAGTGGGTATCACCCTTGCCAACCTCTCTATTCTGAAAAACAACAAAGCCAAAGCCATTCGCTTTTCCACCCTGGATGCCATATGCCGCGCCCTGGAATGTAATGTGGAAGATATTTTGGCATTTGTTCCGGAGAAAGGAGACCAAAACCTATGAATGAAGGCTTTTATCGCTTCAAATCCAGAACTTACTCTGTGGGCTACACCATTTTTGCCCTCCTATGCCTGCTGTTTGGCTACCTGTTTACCCAATTCAGCCCCAGCTTCCGGCATCCTATGGCTACATTCATCGTCATTGTTGCGCTGCTGATTGCCACGCTGATGGTGATAAAACCGAAAAAGCAGCGGCTATCCCTGAACAGCATCCTATGCAGCCTGATTGTTCTGCTGCTTGGGTGCGGCATAATGCTCTCCGGTTCTGCCTGGGTAGTGTCCCTGTCCTTTTTGCTGGCCCTTGGCACCATTTGCTATATGGTCAGCGCCCAATACGGAAACCGGATTGAAAAGGGCTTTTCCAACTACATCTTTTTGGACTATATTCGCGCCCTGGTTCTCCCCTTCCGGGCAATTTTTGCCATCTTTGATGCTTTGTTTGGCAGGCTGACTCTAAAAAGTGCAGGTTATTTAGGCAAAATCGCCCTGGGTATTTGCATTGCGGTAATTCCGGCGGTGGTTATCTTCTCCATTTTGTCCTATGACAGTGATTTTCTTGCCATAATGCAAAACATGTTCACCTATGATAAAACCAATTACTACAACGACATTTTAGACCTTTGTATTGGTATTTTCATTGGTATGTATCTGTTTGGTCTGTTTGTGGCCTCGGAGGCTGGTTATAAAAAAGGACTGCTGACCGCGGAAATCTGTGATACCCGCTTTGCCAGACTCCGGTTCCTGCCCCAAATCACCGCCTTCAGCGCAGCCCTACCCATTCTTTTTATTTATGTGGTATTCTTCATTTCCCAATGGAAATACTATGTTTCCGGCTTCACAGGCATCCTGCCGGAGAATTTCAGCTATGCCGAATATGCAAGGGAGGGCTTTTTCCAGCTATGCGCCGTTTCTGCCATCAACCTGGTGAGCATCATCATCCTCTCCCTTTTTATCCGCTTGGGTAATTCCGGCCGCGGACAGGTACTAAAGCTGCTGACCGGCATTTTCTGCCTTTGCACCCTGGTGCTGATTGCCACCGCCGTGGCAAAGCTTGTGATGTATATTAATATTTACGGCATGACCCTCAAGCGGCTTTACGCCATGTGGGCAATGCTTGTTATCGCGCTGGTATTCATTATCATTGCCATCGGACAGTTCATCCGTTCCTTCAAAACCGTTGCGGTATGCCTGTGTGTTACCGCAGTGCTGTTCAGTGGACTTAGCCTGTGCAATCCCAGCGCCATCACCGCCCAATATAATGTTGACCGCTATCTTACCGGCACCCTGCAGCAGCTGGATGTGGAGGCCTTGGAGAACCTGGGAGCTTCCGCCGTTCCGGCAATGGCAAAGCTCCTGGAAAACGAAGATACCGACCCCGTCCTACGGGCGCAGATTATGGAGCATCTGAAATCGGTCGCCCTTATATACACCGAAGGAGAGCATACATTTGCCAACTACAACATTCCCGATTACCTGGCAATGGATACCTTACGGCAACTGGGACTAATTAAATAGCCAAACAACGAAAAAAACTGCTGACCTCGCGGTCAGCAGTTTTTTTAATTAAATTTCTTCAGCAGGGGTGGCAGCCTCAGCACAAGCCTGAGCAACTACACCGGGCTCATAGTCCCGGTAGGCCATCAGACCGGAGCCGGCAGGAATGAGCTTACCGATGATAACATTTTCCTTCAGGCCAACCAAGTGGTCAACCTTGCCCTTGATGGCAGCATCGGTCAGGACCTTGGTGGTTTCCTGGAAGGATGCGGCGGACAGGAAGGAATCGGTGGCCAGAGAGGCCTTGGTAATACCCATCAGCACAGCAGAGCCTGTTGCCAGACGCAGCTCGGTTTCACCTGCATCAATGCGGGCCTGGACCTGAGCGTTGGCATCTTCAAACACGAAGCTGTCCACAACCGTACCGGTGAGCAGAGTGCTGTCACCGGGATCATCCACGTGAACCTTACGCATCATCTGACGAATGATAACCTCAATGTGCTTATCGTTGATTTCAACGCCCTGCTGGCGGTACACCGCCTGGACAGACTGCACCAGGTAATCCTGCACAGCTTCCACACCGGAAATACGCAGCACATCCTGGGGATACAGCGCGCCGTCGGTGATGGGCTCACCCTTCTGTACGAGCTTGCCGTTCTGCACCTTCAGACCCACAGAATAGGGCACCTGGTAGACCTTGACCTCGCCATCTTCTGCGGTAACGGTGATGTTACGCAGGGCAGTGCGGTGGCTATCGTACACGGAAACCATACCGGTGATTTCAGAAATCTGAGCCATCTTCTTGGGACGGCGGGATTCAAACAGTTCTTCAACTCTGGGCAGACCCTGGGTGATATCGTCACCTGCAACACCGCCGGAGTGGAAGGTACGCATGGTCAGCTGGGTACCGGGCTCACCGATGGACTGGGCAGCGATGATACCAACAGCTTCGCCCAGGTCAACCTCCTTGGAGGTGGCCAGGTTCATACCGTAGCAACGGGCGCAAACGCCATTACGGGCGCGGCAGCCAAGAACGGTACGGATATAAATCTTCTCAATGCCTGCGTCCTCGAACTTCTGAGCATCCTCGGGCATCATCAT
>JAZMZJ010000034.1:0-12632 GCA_045585915.1 Faecousia sp.
TCCAGGGTTAGCCCTGCAACATTAAAACGAAACCTGGCGTTAATCAACGCCAGGCCTCGTAAGGTTCTTAAATTTGTTTCAGCTCAACACCTTTGGGATATTGAACTTCAAAAAGTGTTGCACTTAGTTTGACAAATCACTTTTAGGATGACATTTTTTGTATACAGATTTAAGTTTTTGATTGATAAACTGCGTGTACATTTGTGTGGAAGATATGTCACAATGGCCCATCAATTCCTGCAGAGAATCGATATCAGCGCCATTTTCCAGAAGATGTACGGCAAAGCTATGTCGGAGTGTATGGGGTGTAATTTCCTTTTCGATACCTGCCGTTTGTTGATAATGCTTCAGGATTTTCCAAAAGCCCTGGCGGCTCATGCGAGCACCGCTTATATTAACAAACAGCGCATCTTCTTTGGGGTCAGAAATCATTGCGCTGCGAACATCCTTCAAATAGGTGCGCAAAGCACGTAAGGCAGCCGGATAAAGAGGAATCGCTCTGGCCTTTTTGGACTTTGCACACATCACAACACCCTGATCCAGGTTAACATCCTCAATATTTAGGTCAATGAGCTCACTCACGCGTATGCCGGTGGCATACATCACCTCAAGCATAGCCTTGTCACGATAGCCCTTGGCATCAACACAAACCGGCTGAGCCAGAAGCAGCTCAATTTCCTTGCCGGTGAGAATTTGCGGCAGCTTCTTCTGTCCTCTATCAACATGGATATCCACAACAGGTGATTCCTCAATGAAGCCCGAAGAAATCATATAAGCATAAAAATTCTTCAGGCTTGCCATGCTTCGTGATGTGGTCGCACCGGACTTACCCTGGGACTGAAGATAGCGCAAATAGTCACGGATATTCAGTTGTGAAGCATCCGCAACATTTACCCCTTGTGTGCTGGTTAGCCATTCAGAAAACTGACGGATATCGCGCATATAGGAGAAAACAGTATTATCGGATGCCTTTTTTACCTTAGTCAGGTAATTTTCATAGGCTTTAACCAAGTCCAACATGAATCCGTATACCTCTTCCAATTCTTACAATATCTCTGCCAAAAAAGGAGAGATAAAAAAGTAGTCTAATAAAATAAGCAAAGCGGCAAGTGCTGAATATGCCACATAGTGCATACGCTTCGGAGCCTCGTGTTTTGAAAGAATAACCAGCCATAACCACAGCAGTAAAAATCCGGATGTAAGATCTGAAAACATCACAAAGATTCTAACAAGCCAGGCGCTCTGCGAAAAAGCAAACTGCAACATTGCAAGGTTAAATCCCAATACAAATGCTTTACAGATTGCAAGGGGAAAAACAATCCACCCCATCCCCTTCCGTATGGCAATTACGCTTAGCAAAAAGGGTAAAAAGAATACCGCAAACAATCCGGCAAACGCTGCACGCGCACCAGCTGCGGCATAATAAAACCCAATATACGGAAGATAAACAACCGTTGCGATATGTAAACCAAGGAGTAAGCCTGTGCACCAAAGGATAATAAGCATTGCTGAGCTAAATGCTAACGGTTTAAAACGCGTTTTTACGGGTAATTTTAAAAACATAAATTGCCTCCACTTTGGTACAAAAACAGTTAAGTTTTAGGGAAATAGCAGTCCAAACCCACTGTTTTTATGCAAATCGGGCAAAAATATGTCGGCTTGTTTACTATACACCAAAAACAATTATTTTTCAAGGATTATTCTTTGTGAAAAGTGTATTTTGTGGATTATGACAATTTTTATGTAAACATTATTATGTTAACCTCCCCATAAAATGCGTATTTTGCCTTTATCATTTTCAACTATTTTCAATATATGGCATATTATAGATATAATGCTACACAATATATTGTTTTGCAAGAAATCCTGCAAAAGTGTCCTGCCGATTGCCTTGCCAATTAAATTTTGGTCATTTTGCACAACTCAGTGGAAAGGTGTTTTTCTTCTTTTTACCTTCCCTGCCCCAACCCTCAATTTAATCAAGCAAGCGGCAAGTCCACCAACGGCAATTGCCCCCAATCCGCCAAGCACATTATCAAAGCCAGCCGCAAACACCAGCATGGAAATACAAAGAAGCAATACTGCTTCGCCCGCAACCGTCAACCCAGTAACAATAGCCATTCTTTCCCTGCAAACTGTAAGCGCAATCCAAACACCAACAAATGTTCCAATTGCCTGTGCTGTAATTGCAAGCCACTGAGCGCTGCTTAAATCGACTTTATCGCCGTTAAGAAGCCAGGCTGCAACTGCCCCAAGCAGTGCCATAAGTCCAAGGGAGATCCCGACGCCAATCAAGACGCCTCTAATCACCGGACTACCATTCACCATAGCTTTCTGTTTCATATTCCCCTCCCCTTTCTGTACAAGGGTATGTCCCTAAATAAAGAAAAATAACCGAGTTACCCCGGTTAAAATTGTCATATTAAATGAGCCGGCAGAATTCACTGCCGGCTCATTTGCGTTAATCAAAAGTCATCTGTTTCTTCTTCCAAGTCATCAAAATCCATTTGGGCGCTGCTGCCGCTGCGCATAGCCTCCCACTGTTCTTTAGTCACAAGAATATCTCTGGGCTTGCTGCCTTGGAAAGGACCAACGATACCCTTTTCCTCCATTTCATCCACAATGCGCGCTGCGCGTGCATAGCCAAGTTTCAGTCGTCTCTGGAGCATAGATACGGAAGCCTGACCGGTTTCCAATATCACATCCACGGCAGCCGGCAACATCTCGTCGCCGCCCAATTCATCGGCATTGGGCTCAGGGTCGGAAGCCGTAGCTGTTTTACTACCGGATTGCGCAGCTTTGCGCTCGATATCCTCCATGATTTGCTGATCATAATTGCTGGAATAGGCAGATTTTACATGATGGGTAACCGCTTCAATCTCCTGCTCGCTGACGAAGCAGCCCTGCACACGCAAGGGTTTTCCGTTACCAATGGGCGCGTAGAGCATATCACCGCGGCCTACAAGTTTTTCCGCGCCCTGGGTATCAAGGATGATACGGGATTCCATTGCAGAAGCAACTGCAAAAGCAATGCGGGAAGGAATGTTTGCCTTCATAAGACCTGTGATAACATCAGCGGAAGGCCGTTGGGTTGCAATGATCAAATGGATGCCTGCTGCGCGGCCCATCTGTGCAATACGGCAAATAGACTCTTCCACTTCTTTAGCAGCAACCAACATCAAGTCAGCCAACTCATCAATAATCACAACCACCTGCGGCAGCTTTGTTCCGTCAGCCTGCTGACTCTCAATCATGGAATTATAAGATTCTAAGTCCCGAACGCCGGCATCAGACATGGTCTTATAACGACGCATCATTTCTGTAACAGCCCATTGCAGCGAACCCGCTGCCTTTTTAGGATCAGTTACAACAGGGATGAGCAAATGAGGAATATTATTGTAGTTCACAAGCTCAACCATCTTGGGATCAACCATAATGAGTTTCACATCATCAGGGCTGGCTTTATATAGCAAGGAGATGATAATTGAGTTCATGCAAACAGATTTGCCGGAACCGGTTGTACCGGCAATCAGCATATGTGGCAGCCGGGAAATGTTACCGATAATACAGTTACCGCCAATGTCCTTGCCAACGGCAAAGGAGGACATGGACTTTGCATTGTGGAATTCCTGAGAATCAATAACCTCGCGCAGAGATACAGAGGTCACAGCGCGATTGGGAACTTCAATGCCAACTACAGATATCTTGCCAGGTACAGCCGCGATACGAACACCGGAGGCACCAAGGCTAAGGGCAATATCGTCAGCAGCAGTTGTAAGTTTACTCAAGCGAACGCCCTTTTCAAGCTCCACTTCATAGCGGGTAACGCTGGGACCTCGGGTGACATTGATAATGTGCGCCTCAATTTTGAAACTCTCCAAAGTTTCACTAAGACGTCTGGAATTCTCTCGCATTTCTGCAGTGCCATCCACGCCACCACCGGAGGGGCGCTTCAGTAAATCAATGGGTGGGAAATAATATACAGGCTTTTCTTGCTTTTGATTTTCCGCAATCTCCTGCGTAACTTCCGCAAAAGATTCCGCTGCATCCTTAGCACTGATTTTATCCGGCTTTTTAACGGACTTCATAGGCTCGGGTTGCGCCTCAACATCCAAATCAGGCATATTTTCAGGGAACGCATCCTCAAGCTTAGGTGTGCCTTGACGCCCATCAGCGGCAACGCCTGTAGTTAGGATCTCCTCATCGTTAGTCGCAGTTACGGGCACCGCTGCTGCTGCAACGGGTGCGTGGACATCGGCATCGATCTGACGCATGATGTCGGCAGCATTCTGACTTTCCCTGGGCTTTTCAGGAGGCAGAACTTCAGTCACTTCTTCAGCAATGCGCCGCTTTTCTTCTCGCCATGCGTTACGCTTATTAACAATGTGGTTTACAACTATGGCAGCAGGCTCCGGCTTAGGCTGAGCTTCTTCTTCGTCGTCATCACGGGGACGGTTTTGCACTGCACGGATAATGCTGGGTATTGTGATCTGCATAGCACCAAGGAGAGTCAAAACACCTGCAACAATCAGAACAATGTAAGTGAGTACGGTGTGGAACAAATATCCCATCAAGGAAGCTACCAGCCCGCAAAGCACGCCTCCAGTCGTTCCGGCCACGCCACCATCATACAAATATGTGAGCAAAGCGGCATTATCCGCGGGCCATGTTGCGCAAACCATATGATGAATGCATCCGCAAATAAACACAAAGGAAAGCACGCAGATTGTACGCATTTTCACAGGCCGCTCACCGCTGAACGCATGGATGCCAAACAGATAAAGCATTCCGGGAATTGCAAGGCCAAAGGTGACCTTTCCCAGCATACCGCAAATAAAGTTCGACAGGAAAGCAACTATCGCGCCCTCGGGAATCATATAGGCAATAAGCAGGACAACAAAAAGAGCCAGGAAAACGCAGCTTGTAATCAGGCGTACCGGAAGCTTATTTTCGTTTTCATCATGAGCAGTATTATTTGCCTTTTTGTCCTGTTCCTTATTATTCGGCTTATTTGCAGTCTTCTTTTTTCTGGAGGCAGATACAGCCAGTTCCGCCTGAGATCTCTTCTTCTTTTTTTCTGCCATATTTCCTCCTAAACGGTTAAATACAGAATCAGCGCAAGCAGCGCAGCGCCCCAGCTATAATATGCAAAGGCTATATATCCGGTGCGAACAGCAAGAAAGCGAATCAGCAAAATGCCACAGTAACCGCCAAAAAACGCCATAATACCGGCAAAGAAACAACCGATAAACACGCCAAAATTAACCCCAACAAACCCTGCCGAGAAAATGGCAATTAAGTCAAACAGCAGCATAAGCAAAAGCGCAGGCAAACTCAAAACAAGCGACCAGTTGAGCCCATGCTCCCGATCGGCACCTCTATATAGACTGAATGCGCAAACCGCACCAACCCTGGATATGCCGGGAATGGCAGATAGCGCAGCTGCTATACCAACACCTGTTGCATCCATGGCAGTCATATGTTTTGCTGTTTTGTTGCCCAGCGGCATGTATTCCGGCACCAATACGATGATGCCGTTTAGAATCATAAATATTGCCAATACAATCAGGTTAGCATTAAGCCTGGAGGTAAATATATAGGCAAGCAAGCCAATAAGCATGGGAATGAGCGCGGTTTTCAGCAAGCGCACATCATAAACCGTTCGGGCATCCCGATTTCGCCTGCCCTTTGTGGGTCGGGAAGTGATTTTCAGTTCCCGGGCAAGCCTGTCAAAAACAGGCTTGCAGCAAATAAAAACAGCAAGCAAAGCGCCCAGATGAACAAAAAACGTGCTAAGTGGATTCGCCTCGTTCATGCCGAACAGCTTCAGTAAAACTGCCTGATGTCCACCTGCAGAAATGGGCAAAAATTCTGACAAGCCGGAAATGAATCCGTATATTATGCTTTGTAAAAAATCCAACGGATCATCTCCTTTAAATAATTTCTTACATTATATCATAGGTTTTCCAAGATTTCCACCCTGTAACTGAAATTTATACCTTCCTTTTCATCTTTTGTTTTTCAATCATTTTATGAAGGGCACACAATGCATCGTTGAGTCCGCCTAATCTGTCAATCAGGCCGGATGCAACAGCTTCCTTACCGTACAGGATTGTGCCCACATCGGTAGCCATCTCCCCTGTTGCCATCATATATTTTTCAAACAGTTCCCTGGAGATGCCGGAATTTTCTGTAACAAAGTCTGCAATCTGCTCCTGAATACGATGAAAATAGCGGAATGTTTGTGGCGCACCTACTACCAATCCCGTCATCCGCACAGGGTGCACCGTCATGCTGGCTGTTGGAGTAATAAAGGATCTTTTCGTGCAGACCGCAAGCGGAATGCCAATAGAGTGGCCACCGCCAAGTACCAATGACACGGTTGGTTTTTTCATTCCTGCTATCATTTCTGCAATAGCAAGGCCAGCCTCAATGTCACCGCCAACTGTATTAAGCAGCAGAAGCAGACCGTCAATTTCATCATTTTCTTCAATTCCTGCCAGCAAAGGCAATACATGCTCATACTTGGTGGTTTTCAAGGTTTCAGGCAGTACCTGATGCCCCTCCACCTGTCCGATAATTGTCAGGGTATATATATTTCCCTTTTTGTTGTTTGTCAGGTCAGAGCCAAGCTCAACAAGTTGCTCGCGCTCCTCTTTTTTCATATCTGCATTATTATCTGTCATAAGCTGCCTCCTTTTTTACAAAATTAGGATAACCTATTTTGCCGTAGCAATTCACACTTGCGAAATCTCTATTTATCCTGTATAATAAAAAAGTTAATTCAGCATTTTTAGAAAGGAAACATATTATGCAATACGAGTACAAAACCAAAGGGACTTGTTCCCAACGGATTCTGTTTGAGATTGAGGATGGCAAGGTCAAAAATGTTCAGTTTCTTGGCGGCTGCAACGGCAACCTGAAGGGTATTGGTGCTCTTGTTGAAGGTATGGATGTGGATACCGTAATTGAACGCATTGACGGCATTTGCTGCGGCATGAAGCAAACCTCCTGCCCCGATCAGCTTGCACAAGCTCTTAAGCAAGCAAAAAATGCATAAAAAAGACCACAGCTCGTTTGAGCTGTGGTCTTTTATCATTCTTGCGTGGCTTCCATTATAATGCGCACCAGTTCTTCCCTGCCCGTTCCCTTCTCGGCAGAAAAGGGAATTACGTGACAGTTTTCAGGTAGCTCCAGATCCTGTCTGATCGTAAGAAGATTGGACTCGATCTGGCTTTTCTTTACTTTGTCGAGTTTATTGGCTACAACTACAAAGGGACAACCGCTTTGCAAAAACCAGGCAGCCATAGTGATATCGTTGTTGGTGGGCGCATGCCGCGCATCCACAATCATAACACCGAGATCAATCCGCTCAGCAGCAAAATATGCTTCCATAAGCTTTGCCCAACGGTTCTTTTCCGCTTGGGAAACCTTGGCAAATCCATAACCGGGAAGATCCACAAAATAGCATTTTCGGTCAACCGTAAAATAGTTAACATGAATGGTCTTTCCGGGTTTTTCACCAACTCTGGCAAAGTTTTTTCTTTGCAGAATTCGGTTAATAACCGAGGATTTACCCACATTAGACTTGCCTGCAAAAGCAATCTCAGGAAGGCGTACACTTGGAAAATCCTTTGTGGAGGCAGCACTGATAAGAAATTCAACATTGTTAAAATTCATAGCCTGTACCTCACTGACGGATGCTGGGCTTTGCTTGCTGATTCTTTACTACCCCTGCAAGCTCAGGCAACGCTGCCATAACTTCCGTATTACGGTTAAGGGCTGTATGCAATACCTGGTCAATGGTCTCTGCCAAAACAAAGTTCAGGCTGCTGCGTACAGTCTGGTCAATTTCCTCCAGGTCCTTAGCGTTGTCCTTAGGGATTATAACTGTGGTAATGCCGTGGCGCAGCGCAGCCATTGTCTTCTCCTTAAGACCACCGATGGCAAGTACACGCCCTCTTAGCGATATCTCACCGGTCATTGCCACATCTCTGCGAACCGTTGTTCCAGTAAGAGCAGAAACTATGGCTGTACAAACCGTAACGCCCGCAGAAGGGCCGTCCTTAGGAACAGCGCCCTCCGGGAAATGGACATGGATATCCTTGGTCTTATAAAAGTCCCGTTCCACGCCAAGCTTATCCCAGTTAGAGCGAATATAGCTCAAGGCTGCGTGGGCAGATTCTTTCATAACATCGCCCAGGTTTCCGGTAAGCTCCAGCTTACCTGTTCCCTCCATAACGCCTACTTCCACATCCAAAGTATCGCCGCCCACAGCAGTCCATGCTAAGCCTGTCACAAGGCCAACTTGGTCTGTATTATGCAATCTGTCAGGCAAATACTTACGAACGCCAAGATAGGTTTCCAGGTTAGCTGCAGTTACGGTGATTTTTCCACTTTCAGGCTGGGTTATTAGGAGCATATCTGCTTTGCGGCAGATATCGGCAATGCGACGTTCCAAACTTCTGACGCCGGATTCTCTGGTATAGCAGCTAATAATCTCACGGACAGCATCATCGGTTATCTTGATTTGTGATTTCTTTAGACCGTGCTTGGAAAGCTGTTTTGGAATCAAATGGTTTGCAGCAATCATAAGCTTTTCTTCATCGGTATATGAGCCAAGCTCAATAATTTCCATTCTGTCAAGCAATGGCCTGGGAACGGTATCAAGGGTGTTTGCCGTTGTGATAAACAACACATTGCTCAGGTCAACCGGGATTTCCAGGAAATGATCGGTATAGGTTTTATTCTGCTCGCTGTCCAGCACCTCTAAAAGTGCCGCGCTTGGGTCACCTCTGTAATCAGCGCCCATCTTATCCACTTCGTCCAGCAAAATGACAGGATTCATGCTGCCGGCATTAATGAGGGCTGTGAGAATACGGCCGGGCATTGCGCCAACGTAGGTTTTGCGGTGGCCGCGGATATCCGCTTCATCGTGAACGCCGCCTAACGCAATTCTGGACATTTTGCGGTTAAGGCTCCTGGCAACAGAATATGCCACCGAAGTTTTGCCAACACCGGGAGGGCCAACAAGGCACAGAATCTGCGGCGGCATTTGAGGTGCCATTTGCCGGACAGCAATGGTTTCCAATATGCGCTGTTTTACCTTATCAAGGCCATAGTGGTCCTTATCCAGCACCTTTTTGGCGGCAGCCACATTGATGCGCTCCTTGGTTGTCTTGTTCCAGGGAAGCTCCAGCACAGTGTCAAGATAATTACGCAGAACAGAAGCCTCTGCAGATCCAAATGGCTGCTTTCTCAGGCGCTCAACATCCTTCAGGAGCTTATTCTCCCACTGCTCGGCCAGATTCAGCTGAAGAATCGATTTCTCATACTGGGCAAATTCAGACTTATCGTCTCCCTCACCCAGCTCTTCACGAATCACCTTCATCTGCTCACGCAGATAATAGTCCTTTTGTTCCTGATCGATATATGCCCGTGTTTTCTCTTGAATATCCGACTCCAGCTGAAGCATCTGCACCTCCTGCTGTAGCAGCTGCAAAACTGTTTCCAGGCGCTTAATAGGATTGAGCATACAAAGAAGCCTGGCTTTATCAGCATAGTCGATACCGGTGTTTTGGGCAATTGTATCGGCAAGGAAGCCGCAACTCTCAGAAGCCAGCATTCGCAGCTGCACCGTTTGCGGTGGCCTTTCAGCATGCTCTGCATAGGCAGCATAAACATTGTTCGCTTCCCGACGCATAGCTCTTGTGCGCAGGTTATCTGCTTCTGCAGCAGGAGGAATCTGCTCCACCAAGCCAAGCAAATAAGGCTCAGTTTGAATCATTTGCGTAATGCGTGCTCGGCTTAAGCCGTCAACAAGCACACGGATGTTCTCACCCTGCGTTTTAAGCACTTGCTTAACCTTAACCACAGTACCAATCGGGTAAAGGCCGGGAAGTCCGGGATCATCCTGCAAAATGTCCTTCTGCGGCACAAGCAGCAGAGTTTGATCCTTCTTCATTGCCGCATCAAGGGCAAGTGCTGACTTGATACGGCCTATATCAAAATGTACCGTTTGATCCGGAAAAATCGTTATGCCGCGAAGGGCAAGAACCGGCATCATTGAGGTGAGCATTTCTTCACTCATAGGTATCTCCTTTACAAGTACAGAACAAGGGGGCAGTAACCTACCCCCTTGTACAATTTCATCACGCACCAAGTGCCTCACGGGGGTTTGCCTTGTCGCGAATAATTTTCGGCTCACCGCCGTTAACACAATCGGCAGTAATAACAACCTTCTTAATAGAAAGATCAGAAGGAATGGTGAACATGATTTTTGTCATGGTTTCTTCCATCACAGCACGCAAGCCACGGGCACCAATCTGCCGTTCAATAGCCTTTTGCGCAACTGCCTCAAGTGCATCAGGCTTAATCTCAAGCTCCACATGATCCATTGCAAGCAAAGCCTTGTATTGTTTGGTAAGGGCATTTTTAGGCTCAACCAAAATCCGTACCAGGTCTTCCTTTTTCAGGTCCTTCATTGCGGTAATTACAGGCATTCTGCCAACAAGCTCCGGTATAATGCCAAACTTGAGCAAATCGTGGGGCTGAACCTTAGCAAAGAGCTTACCCAAATCCCGATTCTTTTTACTCTCCACAGGGGCATCAAAGCCAATAGCAGACTTATCCGTACGGGCTTCGATAATCTTTTCCAGACCATCGAACGCACCACCGCAAATGAACAGGATGTTGGTTGTATCCACGGGAATTGTTTCCTGCTGGGGATGCTTTCTGCCGCCCTGAGGAGGCACATTAGCAACCGTTCCCTCCAAAATCTTCAGTAGCGCTTGCTGCACGCCTTCGCCGGAAACATCTCTTGTGATAGAGGTATTTTCGCTTTTTCGGGCAATTTTATCCATTTCATCAATATAGATAATGCCCCGCTCTGCCCGCTCCACATCAAAATCAGCCGCCTGCAGCAGACGCACAAGAATGTTCTCCACGTCGTCGCCAACATATCCGGCCTCTGTTAAGGTAGTAGCATCTGCAATAGCAAAAGGTACATCCAAAATCTTTGCCAAAGTTTGCGCAAACAGGGTTTTGCCGGAGCCCGTAGGGCCAATAAGCAAAATGTTGCTCTTTTGCAGCTCCACATCGGTCTTGGCAGACAGATAAATACGCTTATAGTGGTTATACACCGCCACAGCAAGAGCGATCTTCGCCTCATCCTGACCAATGATATAGCCATCCATATACGCCTTCATCTCCATAGGAGTGGGCAGATGCTCCGGCATATTCTGCTGTGCATTTTCTTCCAAAAGGTCACAGCAGGCCTGAACACAATCGCTGCAAATGCAAACGCCGGGGCCGCTGATCAGGCGCGCATTGCGCTCATCTTTGCCGCAGAACGAACAGCGAATGACATCTTCTGTTTTGGCCATCAGGCAGCCACCGCCTTTCTTTAAAAATTAGTGGCGCTCAAGCACCTTGTCAACGATGCCGAAGTCCAGTGCCTCCTGAGAGGTCATAAAGTTATCCCGTTCACAGGCCTCAGTAACCTCTTCGATGCTCTTGCCAACATTGTCAGCAAGGATGCGATTCATACGGGCCTTAATGGCTTCCAGACGCTTAAGGTGAATCGCCATATCGGTGATCTGGCCCTGGGTGCCGGCAGAGGGCTGATGAATCATAATTTCGGCATTGGGAAGGGCCATACGCTTGCCCTTAGCGCCTGCAGACAACAGAAAAGCGCCCATAGATGCGGCCATGCCAACACAAATGGTGGCAACATCACACTTGATGTACTGCATTGTGTCATAAATGGCCATGCCGGCAGTTACGCTGCCGCCGGGGCTATTAATATAAAACTGGATATCCTTATCCGGGTCCTGGGCTTCCAGGTACAGCATCTGGGCAACAATCAGGCTTGCTGTGGTGTCATTGACCTCTTCGGACAGGAAGATAATCCGGTCATTGAGCAGCCGGGAAAAAATATCATAACTGCGCTCTCCGCGGCTGGTCTGTTCTACTACATAAGGTACTAAACTCATGGTCATGTCTCCTTTCAGGGTTTGAAACATTCTAACCATTTAGATGGAAACTTATTCCTCGGTCTTTTCTTCTGCCTTGGGAGCAACAGCAACCGCGCTGTCAACAATGATCTTCACAGCCTTACGGGTCTCCAGATTGGTCTTCAGCTCCTCTGCGGGAACCATACCCTTGATCTTGTCGACTTCCAGTTCGTACTGTTTTGCCATTTCCTCATATTCGGCATTGATGTCCTCGTCGGTTACGGCAATGCCCTCAACTTCGACGATCTTGGCAAGCATTACATTAGCCTTTGCCTGCTTTTCAGCAGCGGGACGGAATGCATTCCGCATTGCGGACATATCGCCACCCATCATCTTTGCGTACTGCTCAACAGAGTAACCGCTCATCTGCAGCTGATAGCTGAAGCGCTCCATCTGGTTATTCAGCTCCATCTCGACAAGGCCATTGGGCAGGTCGACCGTTACATTCTCAGCAGCCTTATCAACGCAAGCCTGCTCAAAAGCATTGTCAATCTGCTTCTGTGCAGATTCCAAAGCCTTGGCGCGAATATCAGCCTTCAGATCCTCCAGGGTCTCAAACTCGGAAACATCCTTTGCAAATTCATCGTCCAGAGCCGGCACATTGGTCACAGTAACCTT
>JAZMZJ010000035.1:0-11903 GCA_045585915.1 Faecousia sp.
TCTCAATAAAAAGGGACAAGAAAGATCATCAACTATGACACGCACCGAGAAAAAATATAAAAAGTCCGAAAAAGCCTTGTCACAAGCGGATTTTCCTAAAAATTCGGTGATATCTTTTTCGGTGCGACGTGCCAAAAAGAACACCACCCTTTTGGGTGGTGTTCTTTTTGGTTGCAATGAAGCGCGCCTGACGGTGCATGAAGAATGAAGTCGCTATCGCTATGAAGCATGCCTTCGGCACATTAGGAGACGAAATGTGCGCTTCGCTTCACGCAAGGCGAAAGCCTTGTGCTTCATATTGGCGTAAGCCGATGCTTCTTTTTTTATTGAAGTGAGTTGCAGTTTATGCTATACTTAATTTAGAAAGCAGGTGCTAATATGCGTAATGATAAACTATCCATTCAATCAATGAATTTTGCAGTTTCTATTATAAATCTTGTGAAATTCTTGAAAGAAAACAAGGAACACATTATCTCTAATCAAATCGGTCGTAGCGGCACAAGCATAGGGGCCAATATACGCGAAGCCCAATATGCTCACGGTAAAGCAGATTTTATTGCTAAATTACAAATAGCACTTAAAGAAGCAAGCGAATCAGGATATTGGTTGGAATTGCTTTTTAAGACTAATTACATAAACGAAAATCAATATAAAGAATTAGACGCAGTTTGTGTTGGACTTCGCGCTATGCTTGTAGCATCCATCAACACCGCAAAAGAAAATAGTTAAACGATTTAGCTATCGGTGCAACGTGCCAAAAAGAACACCACCCTTTTGGGTGGTGTTCTTTTTAGTTGCAATGAAGCGCACTTTGCGGTGCATGAAGCATGAAATCGCTATCGTTATGCCTCAAATTCATACCAATGATCCGGCTGGAAGTCGGCCTGTTTGGTGCAATCCAACGGGAATGCAATGCCAAATCCGGGGTCATTCCATTTGCAAGTATCGAAGGTATGGCTAAGGTAATACAGTTCACCGGTGGGGTCTTCGCAGTCCTCGAAGGGAACATAATGGAAGAAATCATCCCGTCCCAGTTTTGTATGGGCGCATTCAACATCGGAATACCGGAAGCCCATACGCATCATGCGGATGTTATTTCTGGCGGCAGGTGTAGTTGCCGCGGCAAAGGCTTTGTCAAACAGCGCATAGCAGGTGTCCTTATCGATGTTATCCATCAAATACAGGCCTGCGGTGTAGATTCTTACCTGTCCGTCCAGGCAGGCTTCTGCCATTTCAATAATCTGGGCAATATCGTCCGCGCCCTCACCAAAAATCCTTGTAAACAGCTTCAAATGCTGCTGCATGGAGCGGGATGTATCATACCCGGTTCTTGCAAAGCAGTAGAAATTGAAAATGTTATTCCAGAAATTCCAGTACTCAATCTGCGTGCCGCTGCCGCCGATACCGACCTCCATAAAACGCTTCCAGTCGCTTTGCATCTCGTCGGCGGCAGGCATATACCGCTGTCGGCAGGAGTGGACGCCCATATAGTATTCATAGTAAACCACGGAGGCGCCGGTTTCCTTCCACTTGAGAATATTCTGCTCATAAGGGGTATCGGTCAGGCAACTGCCATCGGGCTTACCCACAGTGCGCACGCCTCCCAGCTCCACGGCTGTAACAGCTTCGTCGATATAGAGATTGGGCTCCAGGGTTAGGTTATCCGGGCATTTGAACAGGCGTGAATACGCCAGCATATCAATCTTAATATTCGGATTCTTTCGACGGATACGCTTGGCCACTTCATTTAGCGCATATACATAGTTTTCAATTTCCGTGAATTTACTGCACTGCGGGCAGCAGCACGTAGTTTCCCTGCCGTCCAAGGGCCACAGCGCAATGGTATCTACTGTGGGGTTCTGCTCGATCCAGCAAATAATGTTATCGGCCAACACGTCACAGACTTCCGGATTGCGGCTGCACAGAGGCCAGGCGCCAAAATCGTCGACAATTTCAAAGCGGTTACCGTCTTCCAGCAGTTTATAAAACTCAGGGTGCGTTTCGTAATAATGCTCCTGGAAATATTTATTTCCTTTCGGAGGCAAAAAGGTGGGAATGGCATCGTGGTGACCAACAGTCAGGACAATTCCGCGACGCTCCACCTCCTCAAGAAGGCCTAAAGCCTTGTACTGCTCGTATGTTCTTATCCAGAGAAGCATACGATTGTACCGGTTTTTGCAAAGCCAGTCTATAAACGCATTGTTGAGCACATGTTCTACTTTTCTGCCGTGGTATTCCGCAATGGCGGTTCTATAGGAATTATCAGCCGCTGCTTTTATATATGTAATATCAGACAGATCCGCAGCCTCAAGCACCGGAACGTATTCACCACCGGCCACATCGGGATTTACATAGGCTGCCAGGCTGCAGCCCAGAAACTGCTCCAAAAGCTCGTAGACTGCATACACAGTGCCACGCTCCCGTTCATTTACTTGCTTGCTGGAGCCTGCCAAGACGAGGGTTTCAGGGCCGTAGGCCTTGATGAAAATACCCTCAGGGCCCGGAACCTGTGCATCAAAATCCTGTTGGCTAATATAAGCAGAAGCCGCCTTGTTCCGTTCCGGACCGCCAATCAGAATAGCGTTGCCTGCAAAGGCTTCTGCATCCTTTACGGTCTGTATGCCGATACCGGGGAAAATCATACTCAGATATTTAGACAGCTCTTCTGCGGCAAAGATTTCTCTGCTGGTGGCAGCAGCAGGGATTACGATAGTAACAGATGAATGATTGTTGAGTTTCATTACACAGCCTCCCAAAATGTGTGCCCGGACCAGAGCACAACTGTATATCGCCATTATTATACCTTAACACATTGCAAAAAGCAACTCTTTTGAAAATTGATATTACCGGTTGTGCTTCATTTTAATGAGAAAGCTCCCGCTTTTTGCGGGTGAAGAAGGCCTTTAGTGCCTTCCTGTCGTCAATCAGGTAAAAGGCATTGACAAACACCACAATCAGGGCGGTATACAGCACCAAATACAGGCCGTAGGTAATGTTGAGAATATCCGCCTGGATATCGCCGTCGGGCATAAAGTACATGGGGTCTTCGTGAGTTTTCAGCAGGAAAACCTGCACCAGGCCATAGACATAGGTAAGCAGGAAGCTTACGGCCACTTTCCAAATATTGCGATACTTAAACTCGGTAAACCTCAAAACAACGAGGGTGATGGAGGTTGTCAGCAGCAAAGCGTGGGTGACGATGGAGTATAAATTTTCAAAGAGTATGTATTGGTTATTATAGCCAACACCGGGGTAGGCAAAGAAAACCAGGGAGCAAAGCATAGCGCTAATGCTGGCAAAATTATAAAAAATGCTTTTTTCACAAAGGGGCAGGCAATTAAGAGCCAACAGGAAATGGCGCACCAGGGTCTGGGAATGAGAATCCGCAAAACATCCATGCCGTCCATTTGGGGCTGGTGAAAATAATAGAGCTTCATTAAATAGACGAAGCGAATCATAACCTCAAAAAAGGCACCCGCTCATTTAGTCCGGGATATTGTACAGTTTATTTCCTACAATAAGGGCGAATCGAAAAAGGGCGAAAATACAGTCGAAAAAGTGCGAAAAGCCTTGACAAGTACTTGTTCAAGTACTATTATGGTAATGATCCAAAAAATATGCACCCGGGCAAGGGCCGGGTGTCAGGAGGCTTATGCATGGATAATCTGTATGACAACATCGAGTCCCTGTGCCGGAAGACAGGCATCCGCCCCGGAAGACTTTGTGCCGACTTGGGACTAAGCCGCGGGCTGATGACGGACCTGAAAATGGGCCGTAAGAAAAGCCTGAATGCCCAAACTGCCCAAAAAATTGCATCTTACTTTGGTGTGAGCGTGGCAAGCCTGCTTGGGCAAGGTCAGGAAACAGATGTACTGGAGCAGGTTGACGTTGCCTTTTACGGAGATTTTAAAGAACTGAATGAAGAAGAAAAGGAGGCTGTGCGGGACATGGTGCGGCTGATGCGCCAACGCAGAGCCAACAACGTGGGGTAGAAATGTGTTTGAGCTATGTGATTTTTATAAATATTGCCGGGAAAATCGCATAGATGTTATCCCCTTTGACCGCTGCCCCCAGCCGGGTGCTACGGTACGCGACGGCTGTCACTACGCCGTATTCCTGGACTTTTCCCAGATACACTCAACCCGGCTATTAAAAGGCGTATGCTGCCACGAATTGGGTCACGCAGCCACCGGAGCGCTGCACAAGGTATGCAGCCCCTATGACCTTGTGGAGCGCAGCGAACACCGGGCAACCCGGTGGGCAGCAGAGCATTATCTCACCCGGGAAGCCTTTCTGGAGGCCTTTCGTTCCGGCTACACAGAGCCCTGGCAGCTTGCAGAGTATTTTGATATGCCGGAAGCGGATATTCAAAAGGTCCTTAATTACTGGTCCGAATGCAAAGGTATCGACTTTAATAAAAATGAGCCTGTCAAATGACAGGCTCATTTGTTTCTTCAGCAATCAGCAGACCGTTTTCATCAAAGGTATATTTAACGCCCTTGATGGTGCGCTCACCCTTGGCGGCTTCGCCGTTAAAGAGCAGATAGTAGGTGCCCTCATCCGTTTCCAGCCAGCCGGTACGCATAGCACCGGTTGTGGTAAAATACCGGGGTTTATCGTTAACGGTATGCCAGCCGGTGGCTGCAGCGCCATCTTCCAGCAGATAATAGTCGATGCCCTTATAGCAGAACCAGCCTGTTCGGGCTTGGCCCTGTTCATAATAACGCCAAAGGCCGTCTTCATAGTTCCAGCCGTCAAGGGCAAAACGGGACTCTGCTCCGGTGAGCAAGGCTTGGGCATCTGCATCTGTATCCACAGTGAAAGCGCTGCGCAGAACGCAAACATCCCCATTGAAGGCATCCAAGCCATCTTCACCCACATAATAATTGGTTACATTGGCATAAAGGCTATAAACATAAGCGCCGGCTTCCAGGTTCTGGAAGTGCACCTGATTATTGATCCACCAAACACCCAGGGTCATTTCCTTACCGGGCTTTCGGATTTCGGTGTTCAGCACAACATCACCGGTTTCGTCGGTCACCACCAGGCGGATACCGTTCATCCGGTTTTCCTCGCTGTAGATATGGCCACCCAGATAAAAATCCTCATTCAGGCCCAGGGCTGTGGGCACGGTGGCATCGGGGGCAGTGATATCCTCATAGTTAAAGCACACCAATTGGGTATTCTCACAGGGAATATAGCGCACATAGCCGCAATCGGCAACGCGGTAAAACTGTTCGCCATCCACATTCTCGTAAACCGCGGTAACCTCCAGGCGCTCCCCTGCCAAAACCTCACGGACTACCTCGCCGTCAGCGGTACTGGGAATATCAAAGGCCTGCAAATCCTGTGTAGTTTCCACAAAAAGATGGGACGGATACTCGTAGCAGAAATCGGTAAAATCCTTCCTGCCGAATACAACCAGGCCTTCAAAATCGGTCCAGGCATCGTAGGAAGCGGCAAAATGCTCGATGGTTGCCACGCAGGGCATACCGGGATTCAGGTTAAACTCAGAGGCATAGCCCTCGGAGAAATATACCACGCCATCAATGATAGCATTGATAATCAGTGCGTGGCCGTAGAACTGACCTGCCTCGGTATTGGTCCATTGGAAGCCCACCAGAATGTTATAAACATTTTGCGTGCCGTTGCTTGACACGGTGTTCAAGGCTTCTTCCAAAGAATATTCTTTGCCGGAGTAGGCTTTCACACGGTGGCCGCCAAGGGTATATTCCATATCCTCATAAGCGTCATACTGGTCGTTACCGTTATAGACAATGGGATAGGGATTGACACCCAGCAGCCAAAGCTGATAGCTGGCCATCAGGCCGCAGAAGCCGTGCAGGGAGCTGCGTCCGGTGGCATAAAGCACCCGGTAATACATGCGGCTGATTTCATGGCGAATACGGGCAGCCTCTGCCTCATTATCGGTCTGCTCGTCCGCCAAAACACCAAAGGGCAGCACAGATGCCAGCATAAATACGCACAGAAGCACTGCCAATATTCTCTTAAACATACTGTACCATCTCCTTTCCTTTTAGCGCAAATCGCAAGGATTATACCACATATCTATGATATAATCAAGTATAAATATTACATTTTTGTAATCAATTTGGAGAATTTTTCCTGTATTTTCCTGGTTTTGCAGCAAAAAGCGCCCCGATACCGCAGTATCGGGGCATTGTTCACATGTTGGCTTTGATGGCGCTGATGAGAATATCACCGGCCACCACACGGTCCTCCGCGTGAAAGCCCTGGGCAAAATTATCGGAATAAAGCACCTGGGCGTTGGGAGGAAACTCCTCATCCCCTTCCCATACGAGAATCTGCATTTCATAGCCACCGATAAGCTTAAAGCGGAAGCCTGCATCTGCGTGACTTGCCGCCTCGGCACCCATTTGTTCTGCAGCCTTACGGAAGTCAGCCACCCGGGTACCCAGGGTGAAGGCTGCCCGGGTCAGCACCCGGCCGGTATAGGGCTTGATGTACAGCTCCCCCCAGGGCATCTCCCGGAAGGTGAGCCAGTTGCCGGTGGCGGCAACCGTTTTGCCTTCCAAAAGATAGCGGAGCAAAAAGGTTTGGGTAGGCAGGGGCGGCACAGCGCCACCATCCAAAGCCCGGATGGCATAATCCGGATGGCTGATGGCATAGCCGCGGCCCAGCAATGTTAGGTTAAAGGCTTTGCCATCCCAGGCCACATCAGGCAGCCGGACAGCTGCTTCTGCAGGGTCAAGCTGACGAAACAGGGCCTCATAGTGGGAAAAAGGCACTTCTTCTTTATGATTTTCTACTTGCATATTTTACTCCTGACAACTACTGGGGAACAAACTTACATCGGTATGGGGCAAGAAGCAGGCCGCCACAAAGCTATCCATATAGCCGGGATAGGTGGAAAGCTCCAAATAGGTCATATTGGCGCCCACCTCGTGGCATTTTGCAGTCGCTTCGTCACTTAACACCATGGTATAGGCACCGGTCAGGCTGGAATTGCCGATGTAATGGTATTTCTCCAGCTCCACATCCGGCAGCATACCAATGTTGATGGCATTTTTCATATTGATGCCGCTGCCGATACCGCCGGCAACATACACCCGTTCGATACACTCCGGGGTCATATCCACGCTTTGCAAAAGCGTATCGATACCGGAGAAGATGGCGCCCTTAGCGCGGATAAAGTTATCGATATCCACCTCATTGATGGACACTTCCCTACCGGTCTCTGTCTCCTGCTCAAAGGCCAGCACATAGCGGCCCATACCGTGCTGATCCCGCTTGACCCGCTCCCCTTCTCTGAGGAACTGGCCCCGGGCATTGATGATTCCGCAGCGGAACAGCTCAGAAATGATATCGATGATGCCGCTGCCGCAGATACCCACCGCCTTTTGGCCATTATCGCCTACGATGGTCATCGTCGGCTCCATGGTGGCCTTATCGATGGTCACGGCTTCCACTGCACCGTCGGTGGCCCGCATACCGCAGGAAATATCGCCGCCTTCAAAGGCAGGGCCGGCACTGCAGGCGCTGCTCATAAGGAAATCCCGGTTACCGAACACAATCTCGCCATTGGTACCAAGGTCAATAAACAGGGTCATTTCATCGCTGTCCCACATCATGGTGGCCAGCGTACCTGCGGTGATATCACCGCCTACATAAGAGCCAATGTTGGGAGCGATGATCACAGGCGCCAAGGGGTTTGCCGGCAGTTTCAGATCACCGGCAGTCAAATCGTTCCAGGCAAAGAAGCTGGGGATATAGGGGTCCATACGCACAGGGTCAGCATCTACGCCCACCAAAAGGTGATTCATAGTGGTGTTGCCACCAATACTCAGGCGCAGCACAGAGCGGGCATTGAGGTCAATGGACTTGCAAAGCCGGGCAATTATGGGACTTAAGGTCTCCTTGATGATGGCATCCTGCAAGGCCTTTTTGCCACCGGGCTTAGACTGCTGAATGATCCGGTTAATCACATCTGCGCCATAACGGATCTGACCGTTACCGGAAGATCCCTTTGCCAGAAGCTCGCCGGTTTTTAAATCGGTAAGCACCATAGAAACGGTGGTAGTGCCAATATCGATGGCGCAGCCCACCAGCCGGGTATCGGCATAGGGGCAGATTTCCATACAGGTAAATACGCCCTCTTGCAGCTGACCCTTTACACAAATCTTAAAGCCATTTTCCCGCAGGGTGCTTGCCAGCTTCACCATCACAGAATAAGGCACCTTCACCTTTTCCGCCCCAGTCTCCGCTGCCACAGCACGCTCTAATCGCTCCACATCGGGCATAGTATCATCCGCCGTAGGTGCATCCAGGGTAAGCTGCAGCGCCATAAAGCCATTTTCCATAGAAATGCCGCTATTTACAATAGCTTCCTGGGCCTGGGTGAAGATGGCCACTTCCTCCGGAGAGCTTAAATCGGCCGTCTTCATGCGGCTTTGGTAGGCAGAGGCGATGTCCGGCACAAACACGGTGCAATCCCCCACAACCTTACAATTGCAGCTAAGCCGCCACCCGGCTTCATATTCTTCGTCGGTGATGTGGCGGCTGGGAATGGTCTGCAGCTCACCCTCCACAAGCTTTACACGGCATTTACCGCAAGAGCCGTTACCGGAGCAAGGCGCATCGATGGCCACATTGGCTCTGCGCGCCAGCTCCAAGAGATTATCACCGGCGTTACATTCAACACAAACAGGGCTTCCGCCCTCGATCTGAAAGGTTACCTTCATGAAATATTCCTCGTTTATGCAAATTTACAATTGAAAATTGATAATTGACAATTGTCCATTGTCAACTGTCAATTCATTTCCCCCTTGGTAATGCGGTGGGGTTTCCCCCACCGCATCAAACGCATTTAAGTTACATCAGAGGCTCCATACCCAGTACAGGGTGGTTCTTTTCACTCAGCCAGGCGTACAGCTCCTCGCACTCACAGGTGACGGTTTCATCGGCAATCATATCGGTGAAATTATCAATACCAAGCAGCTCCTTAGCGGTAGCGTTCAGCCGCTCTGCCACATCATCCTTAAGCTCCTTGGGCATCCACACGATACGGCCAATGCCGCCTTCGGCGGACACGAACTTCTTGGAAGCAATGAAATGACGGCCGTGGCCCATATAGCCGGGGGTCTGCACACCGCCGCCGGTACAGGAGGCCAATTCACCGAAGGTCATACCGGCAGGGGTCATACCCTTATATTCCCGGTTGACAACGATAACACCGTTGGAAACAGGCTCGATGCCGCAGATGCACTCAAAGCAGCCGCAGGAGGTCATGGGGTCTTCCAAAATGGAGTACAGCGTGACATTTTCTACAGCGCCGTGGGTGGCTTCGTTAATCATCTTGTTAACACTTTCGTAACAGCCGGTGCGCTCGTCGATAAGGCCTTCCTTGAAAATGGGCTGGCAGGGGCCATTGGGGTCAAGCTCATTGGTTGCCTTGGCATCCAGCCAGGAAACGGCGCCGCACAGGCCCAAGCGCTCGGGGGTGACCACGCAGCAATGGGCAGGGGCGAAGCTCTGGCACAGGATACAGGTATAGTAGCGGTCAACAGCCTCATCGGTCATGGAGGCCAAGCGGTCATCCCGCTGGGTGTAACGGGGCATTGCAATCTCATCGCGGAAAGCGCCGGCTTCCACGGGATCTGTGATCAGAGTGATTTGACACTTATCAACAACAGCGTCAAATTCATCCATAATCATAAAATACAAAACTTCTGCAAAGTGACGCAGCCGCAGACCGTTTTCAAAGGCAGCATTGGAAACACGGACACGAACCTGATTGCGCTGACCGGTGTGCATAACGCCTTCCATATAGTTAAACCAGGCGTGGAACTTACGCTCGATAACACTTTCAAAGTCCACCTGCATCTTCCGTCCGGCAACCTCAACGAAGGTTGCCAGGGCCAGGTCCTTTGCCTCGTCAAAATCCGGGCCGATAATGGTGATCTTATGATCCTCCACCTCACCCAGCTCCCGCATCACCACCAGCTCAGCGGTGGGATTCTTGGAGCTCCAGCACTCATTGTGCATATCGGCTTTGCGGATGATTTCGCCCTCGAAGGCAGCGGCAAAGGCTACGGGAATGGGCAGCTCCTTAACTTTGATCTTGATGTTACGCAGCTCCAAAGACTTCTTCACAGTTTCAGCGTGGTCGCAAACAGACTCCAAAGCGCCGGGGACCTGATTTTCACCCAGGTCGATATCCACAACTACGGGGAAGCCCAAAGCAATGGCGCCTGCGCCGGCAGACACCACAACGGCATCGATGGCGCCGAAGGTGTTGACAAATGCAGGAACACGGTTCTTGGTATATTCCAGCAGGCCGCCCAGGTCACCGGGCTGCACGTTGCCGAAGATAAGGGCTGCGCGGACAGCCACAGTAACCACATGGATAACGGAGGTAACATCATGGCCCAGGGGGATAACACGGAACTCAAGGCCCATCTTCACGCCGCCCTCCAGGCACTGCTCAATGACATCGCCCACCATAAAGGTCATAATACCCTTGGACTGATAGTCCTTAACCACATTCACAACATCTGCAGCATTTTCAGCCTTGCCCAGCACAACGGCAACGCCGGGGATGTCGCCGGTAACCAGGGGCACGCCCAGGCTGCGGATAATGGGATCGGGTACAAAGCCGATGCCGGATTCATTGGCATAGGGGTCACCGCCCTCAACATACTTAAGACCCTCAAGGATTTCAGCGCCCACGGCGGTAGCAAGACCGGCGTTCAGTGCCTGACCCAGGTCCTCCTGGTTGGTGATGAGGCTCTTAAGTACGCCAACACAGGCAGTAAGGTCACCAAGGGTCTTTACCTTAACGCCGGTGGCAGCATAAATGGTGGGGAAGCAATACGCGGTATCGGGGAATGCAATGGTTTTGTCTGTACCGTACTTGGCGATGGCTTCATTGACCGCACCTTCGGTTAAGCCGGCAACGGCATTAGAGCCTCCATAAATCAGATCGGTTAAAACGCTCATAGATATTCCTCCAATATTAAATTTTATATAAAGCCCTTTTGGGCTGAATATACAAAGTTTAATAGCCCCCTCTTGCAGGATACCACCATGATTTTCACTAAGATGATACGCCCACAAAAAAGCGCGCATATAAAAAGTGCCGGGAGGGAGGTTTCTCCCTCCCGGCTTTGTTACTACGGGAAACAATGAGGCGATATGCCGCTTTGCGGCTCGATATATTTGCTATAAGCAAATTCGATATATGGGCAAGCTGCCCATTCGATATGCTATAAATCCCTGCTTGCCCCGCAGGGCATATCGAAGGCAAAGCCTATATCGAGTGCAAAGCACATATCGAAAATCCTGTTAAGGATTTATATCACTGCGCCAAAGGCGCTTTTATAGCTCCAGGTAGGAGTCGGAGTACAGAACGTGGTTCTTGAAGATATCGCAGGACTTGATGGTTTCCATCAGGCGCAGGTCGTTGGGGTTAACGATTGCGGAGGTCAGGCCCTGCATCATGCACATTGCAACCAGAGCGGAGTCCATAATGGGACGGACATGCTTGGGAGCGCCGTTAGAGTTGTTGGACAGGCCGCCGGTGGACTTCAGGCCCTTCTCGGAGAACATCTTGATGGCTTCCAGAACTTCCATCTGCTTGTCCTGCATGCCCTTGACAACCAGGAACAGGGGGTCAAACCACAGATCGGTAGCTTCCATACCCAGGCTCAGGCCGCGCTCCAGCATATTGTCACAGTGGACCATAAGCTCTTCATTGTCCTTGGCGATACCGTCAGCGGAACACAGAGCGATACAGATCGCATCGTTGGCAGCAGCCAGATCGATGTAGCCGATACGGGAGCCTGCGTCAGCGGAGTTGACGATGGGCTTGCCGTTTTGGCGGTTGTAAACCTTGATACCGGCCTCGATAGCCTTCATGTTGG
>JAZMZJ010000036.1:0-40140 GCA_045585915.1 Faecousia sp.
AACCATCTTCTCGGCATCTTCCTTGGAGACAGCTTCCTTCAGAGTCTTGGGGCAGTTGTCAACCAGATCCTTGGCGTCCTTCAGGCCCAGGCCGGTAACAGCACGGACGACCTTGATGACGTTCAGCTTGGATTCGCCGGCAGCCTTCAGGATGACGTCGAACTCGGTCTTCTCTTCAGCGGCCTCAGTAGCAGCACCGGCAGCGGGAGCGGCAACAGCAGCAGCGGCTGCGGAAACACCGAAAACTTCCTCCAGAGTGTGAACCAGTTCGGACAGCTCCAGAACGGTCAGACCCTTTACTTCCTCAACGAGAGCAGTGACTTTTTCACTAGCCATTGTAAAAGTTTACCAAAATAAATAGTTGTATTTGTGTGTTTGTATACGGACGATTAAGCTTCAGTGGACTCTTCAGCGGGAGTCTCTTCAGCGGGTGCTTCAGCGACAGCTTCAGCGGGGGTCTCAGCAGCTTCGGCAGCAGCGGGCATAGCAGCGCCGCCTTCTACGTTGATCCGGATCTGATTCAGAACAAAGGCCAAGCTGGAGATAGGTGCCAGGAAAGTACCAAGAACCTGAGCGACCAGTGCGTTCTTGCTGGGCAGTTCGCCGAAACCGCTCAGCTGCTCGGCAGACAGAACGCTTCCTTCTACGATACCACCCTTAATCTGCAGGGGTAGCTTGTTCTTCTTGGCGAATTCGCACACGACGCGAGCCGGAGCGATGGGGTCGCCGGTGGTGCTGGCCATAGCGGTTGTACCGTTGAGAACCTCGTCGAAATCGTAGCCGATTTCCTTCGCAGCAAAACGAGTGAGAGTATTCTTAACAACAGTGTACTCAACACCAGCATCACGGAATTGCTTCCGCAGATCGGTATCCTGAGCAACGTTGATACCCTTGTAGTCAACGAAGACGACGGAAGTAGCTTCCTTCTTCTTCCCGGACTGGGCTTCAACAACAGCCTTTTTGCTCTCAAGAACCTTTGCGTTAGGCATGTGTTTCACCTCCGAAAAAAATATCTTCCTGCCAAAAGACAGGAAGACACGCATAATAATCATATCAGCGCACCTCGGCAGGATTTATGGACTGGCCACCTGCTGTCTCTGGCAACTTGTATATACTATCAGTATTTTCGATAAAAGTCAATAGTTTTTTCAAAAATATTATTTTGCAGCCAGTTCCTGCTCCAAAGAAGTTATCTTTTTGGACAATTCGTTAAAATGCCGGGCATTTGATTCATAATCAAGGTTTAATTGCTGTATGATATCCCGTATTGAAACGGTCAAAAAGACTGATACGAGTGTAGTTGTTACAAAATAAGCAACAATTGCAAGATGTATGCCGAAGCTAATGTTTAATGTGGAGACAAATAGAATACCCACCAGCAGAGCAACCGCGTTTAAAACTACAAGCATAATGCAGAAGGCGGTCAGAAGTTTTGGTTTTGTAAACATAGAAACACCTCAAAAACATTTTTTTAAATTATATATTTATATGGTTTGTGTGTCAAGGGCAATGTCTAGGGCTTAAAAAATATATTTACAAACAGCTTTGCGTATGCTAATATAAAAATGTGAAAGACGATGAGCCAATAGAAAGGAGCGATATTATGAAACATGAGGAAATTGAATGGGGAAAAGGAGCTCCCTATTTCCAGAATCCCAATATACAGAAAATCACGCCGATGGAACACGGAAACTGGTTTGCCTTTAAAGAGGATGTTGATCTGGAGTCCACGGAGATAGACCTTAAGTTTCAAAATGAGAAGACTGTGAAGATCAAAAAGGTCTTGAAGATTGTACTTATTTTGCTTGGTATTGCTGTCTTTCTTGTGTTGGGTTATTATTTCGTTAAGGATTTTCTTGATGCACCTGTAAATCCTCTGAAATTTAACGGTTATTAAAATGTTAAAACCCCTGAAGCCATTTGGCTTCAGGGGTTTTTAAGCGTTTTATTAAGCGTACTTGGTGGTGTTAACCTTAACGCTGGGACCCATAGTGGAAACAACTGCGCAGGAGCGGATATACTGACCCTTTGCTGCAGCGGGCTTTGCCTTCACAACAGCGGTCATCAGAGTGTCCATATTCTCCAGCAGCTTGTCTGCACCGAAGGAAACCTTGCCGATGGGGCAGTGGATGATGTTGGTCTTGTCCAGACGGTACTCGACCTTACCAGCCTTGATCTCCTGAACGGCAGCGCCAACGTTGGGAGTAACAGTGCCAGCCTTGGGGGAGGGCATCAAGCCCTTGGGGCCCAAAACCTTACCCAGACGGCCAACCAGGCCCATCATATCGGGGGAAGCAACGACAACATCAAAGTCAAACCAGTTTTCCTTGGTGATCTTCTCAACCAGCTCCATACCGCCAACATAGTCAGCGCCTGCAGCCTGTGCTTCCTCAACCTTTGCATCCTTTGCAAAAACCAGAACCTTACGAACCTTACCGGTACCGTTGGGCAGAACGACTGCACCACGAACCTGCTGGTCAGCGTGACGGGAGTCGACGCCTAACTTGATGTGCAGCTCAACGGTCTCGTCAAACTTGGCGGTAGCGCCCTTAACAACCAGGTCCAGGGCCTCTGCGGGATCATACTGAACAGCGCGATCAATCAGTTTTGCGCTCTCTTGATACTTTTTACCTCTAAACACTTATTATTTCCTCCTTAAAGTGGTGATGCGGAAAAATCCTCCCACATTTCCGGATTTTCTCCGGACAGAAAAGTTATTAGTCAACAACGACAACGCCCATAGAGCGGCAAGTGCCGGCAACCTGGCGTTCAGCAGCCTCGATGGTATTGACATTCAGATCGGGCAGCTTGGTCTTGGCGATCTCAGTAATCTGAGCACGGGTGATTTGACCAACCTTGGTCTTGTTGGGAACACCGGAGCCCTTCTCCAGACCGATTGCCTTCATAACCAGCAGGGGAGTCGGAGGGGTCTTTGTAATAAAGGTGAAGCTGCGGTCTGCGTAAACAGTGATGACTACAGGGATCTTGTAGCCTTCCATATTCTGGGTACGGGCGTTGAACTCCTTGATGAAAGCAGCGATGTTAACGCCGTGCTGACCCAGAGCGGGACCAACAGGGGGGGATGCGGTAGCCTTAGCGGCATTGATTTGCAGTTTGATAATGCCAGTAACTTTCTGTGCCATAATAAGCACCTCCTGAATATAATGTGGTAATATGCGCTTTGCGCATTTCTTGCGGGGTAGTTACCCCTCCCACCGTTTCCACCGGATTGACCGGTGATGCAATTACGGGGTTGTAACTTCTACCTGATCAAGCTCAAACTCGACGGAAGTTTCGCGGCCAAACATGGTAACGACCACGCTGACGCTGTTTTTGTCAACATCGATGGATTCCACAACACCGGTAAAGGAGCTGAAAGGACCATCCAGAATGTTAACGGTATCGCCAACATTGTAATTGACGATGATCTCACGCTTTTCGACGCCCATTGCGTAGACTTCATCGTCCGTCAGGGGAATGGGGTCTTCCACGGATGCACCCACGAAGCCGGAGACACCGCGAATGCTTTTGATTGCATGCCAGGTGTTATCGCTGTAAACCATCTTGACAAACACATAGCCGGGATAGAGCTTACGATCGTAAGTTTTGCTTACGCCGGAATCTGTGATCTCGGTAACGGTCTCCATAGGGATGGAGATCGCCAGGACCTGGTCTTCCAGACCGCGGCTCTGAACTGTCTTTTCGATGGTGGCTTTTACAGTGTTCTCATAACTGGAATAGGTATGGACAACATACCACTTTGCAGCTTCAGCCATAATCGCTCACCTCTTATTTGAAGAGGTTGATCAGACCGTCGATGCCTACTCGAGCAACAAAGTCGAACAGCCAAATGAAAACGCCGACAACGAGAACGCAAGCGATGACAATCAGTGTGTTCTTCAGAACCTGCTGGGGAGTGGACCAAACCACCTTTTTGAGCTCGCTGTGAAGCTCGCGGAAGTATTTGGCGATGGAACCGAAGAACCGCTTGAACCAGTTTTGCTTTTTGACTTCTGCCATTGTTGCGGCCTCCTTACTTAGTCTCGTTGTGAATGGTGTGCTTCTTGCAGAATCTGCAATACTTCTTCATTTCGAGACGGTCGGGATCGTTCTTCTTGTTTTTCATGGAATCGTAGTTTCTTTGCTTGCACTCAGAGCATCTCAAAGTGACTTTAACGCGCATAACGGCACCTCCTTAAATTGCCTCCCTGTATCACTCCGGCTATAGAAAAATTTAGTAAGCGGCCACTACAATTGCCACTCCGGAGCTGAAAAAGACGCATAAAAAAAGCCCTTTTTCACAGGTAAAGACATTCTAACACAGGGGGAGGCCATAAGTCAACAACTTTTTTCTTTATTTTTCCGTTTTTTTGGGTTATAATGGGTGCAAATACATACCAAGGAGATAAATATCATGAAAATTATGGGTATTGACTACGGTGACGCGCGTACCGGCATTGCCATATCCGATCTTTTATGCACCATTGTTGGTTCAACTACGGTCATTCACAGCCGCCGTGCGGATAAAACCCTGGTAGAAATTTGCCGCCTGGTAAAGGAAAATCAGGTAGGGGAGATTGTCATGGGACTGCCGAAAAATATGGACGGCTCTGAGGGACCCAGAGCCCAGTTGTGCAGAGAGTTTGCCCAGCAGGTGGAAGCGGAAACGGGACTTGCAGTGAGGCTTTGGGATGAAAGGCGCACCACAGTGGAGGCACATAATATCCTGTCCCAGCATAATTATCACGGTAAAAAACGCAAGGATACAGTGGATGCGGTTGCAGCTTCTCTGATTTTGGAGGGCTATTTGGCTTTCCGGGGGCGGTAAAGCAACTCCCGTACACCGGTTATCAGCAGCAGCCCGCCAAAAAGCTTTTTCAGCAATTCAAGGTCTAACATTCTGCCAAGCAAAGAGAATAAGCATGCAGCGGTGCTGGCGGCTATGATGGCCGGCAGCACCTTTTTTAGCTTTAGCGAACCTTGCTTCCAGCGAAACAGGGAGGCTATCAGCGCGCAGGGAATAAAAAATGAAAGGTTTAACACACGAGCTTGCGGATAAGCCATATTGAGCACCAGGGTCAGCCATAAAATCAGCAGGCTTCCTCCACCTACGCCAAGCCCTGCCAAAAAGCCCAAAGCAGCCGATACGATAATGGTAACAGGCAAACTTTCTAACATAGATATCGCACGCCTCCCCAAAGAATCAAAACGCCTAAAATCCTGTGCAGCCATGTCACTGGTATTCTTTTGCCAATGAGCCCTGCCAGTACGCCGCCTGCGGCGCCACCTGCAAGGTAGGGGAGCGCTGTTTGCCAGTTAAAGCCGCTTGAAGCTATGCTGAATGAGAGCGATACAACACAAGCCGGAAGAATGATGCTTACAGAAGCAGGGAATATGTCCTGTTCATCCAGGTCACTGAGTAGTCCCAAAAGCGGCACAAGCATCATTCCGCCGCCTGCGCCGAATAGTCCATTGACTGCGCCTGCGCAAAACCCTGCTGCGGTGATGCCAAGATATTTCGTTTTTTTCAATAAAAACCCCTCCTGTGAAAGCTTTCCACAGGAGGGGAATTCTATGCGGTTTAGATCAGATTGTCAGCAACCACTTTGTCAAGCTTGTTGATCTCCTTAAATTCGGCAGTTACAGAATCCAAAGTAGTTTCATACCACTTTTCCATAGCTTCGTTCTTCAGGGTGTTGTCAATCATATAGTCACGGTAGGTCATTTCGTCGTGACCAACGAAGTACATAATGTGATAGCCGTACTCGGTTTCGATAATTTCGCTGTCGCCCTTCTCACGCTCAGGGTCCATAGCCCAGTCACGGAATTCGGCAACATAGGAGGAATCGGGGGTAATGCCCTCAAACAGACCGCCGGTAGAGGCGGAGCCATCATCGCTTTCTTTCTTCACAAGCTCAATGAACTGGTCTTCGGTGCCACCCTGTGCCAGCCACTGGGTGTACAGTTCACTGGCTTCTTCCCGCGCGTTTTCTTTATCGCCGGCGGTGGTGATTTTGTTGCCTTCCTCGTCTTCACCGGTGGCTTCAACCTTCACCAGCAGATGACGGACATCGGCAAGGTGCATCAGGTTTTCGATGGTGCCCTGATAGGTAACGATGGTGTAAGACTCTACGATGGTTATTTCGTTGCCGTTTTCATCGGTAGTGGTGGTTTCCACGGGGAATGCCTTAGTGTCGCCTTCAACCCGATCTGCAGCGCCAAGCCAATCTGCGTAAACTTCCTTCAGGGATTCGTTGAGAACAGCGGTGTTCTTGTTGGAGGCTACATCCTTGCCTTCGTTGAAGGGCAGTGCGGCGATGGCTGCATCCAGATCTTCCACGCTGGTGCATTCAGCAAGCTTTTCTGCTGCTTCCATAAGAGCCTGCCGTGCAGCGGCTTTTTCTTCGTCGGAGTAGGTCTTGTTGCCCTTCTCGTCCTCGGTGCCGCCTTCCAGGAAGCTGGTGTAGCTTAAGGTGTAGCTGGCAAAGTTATAGGAGCTGAACATATTATAGTTGTCGGCTTCATATTTACGATAGTCGGCATCGCTGTAGCTAAGGCTCTCCAAATGGTCGTTGTAGTATTCAGAGGCGGTAACGCTTCTGGTTACATATTCTTTGTAGTTATCCAGGTTGGCACCGTTGCAGTATTTGTTGCGCAGGTAGTTCTCAACACTGCCGAAGCCGGTGTACATAGCATAGAAATTGAGGTTGGTCTCGGCGGTGGAAACAGAACTGCTGACGGCTTCACTGGCATCGAATTCGGCATCTGCCTCAGCCAGCTTGCACAGTGCAAAGTCGGCCTTTGCATTGTTCAGCGCCTGCTTTGCGAAATAGTCAAACCAGGATTCATTGGTGTTGGGGTTAGTTTGCTTGGTAAGGTCACCACTCAGATCCAAATTCACAGATGCCAGCATAAGTTCCGTAGATGTGGTGTAGGTTTCGTAAACATTATTGTAATAGGACTCAACAGCATCGATATAATAGTATGTGAAATCAATCATATTCAGGTCATTGCCGTCAATGTTGGCAATGATGGTGTTGTTCTCATAGACTGCTAACTTAGTCAGCACACCGTCAACGGTAATATAGGCAAACGCGCCAAGAATCAGGGCGATCACCACAATAAAGCTGATGGTCATAGTGCGCAGCTTTTTGGCCTCCTTGTTGGCGGCTTGCTGCTTTTCTGTCATGGCAGAAGCAAAATGCTCCTTACGCATCTTTTTCTTGTTGGAAGCGCTCATGTAATCAATTCCTCTCATATTGCTTGTGCTATCGCTGAATAATCTTCAGCGCATAATCCATTGCATTATAACTGATTTCTTTGTGACTTTCAAGCCTAAATATCAATTTGTGGTGGAAAATTATCAAAAAGTTAACTTTTAAGCAAAAAAGGCGTGGGAAGAAAAGCTTCCCACGCCTTACCCGCTTTAGCCGTACGCGCCCATTTATGACCTGCACGAATCGGCAGGTGGGTTGCCGCTCCCGGCTTTAGCTGCTCCCAACGTCCGCCACACCGTCAAAGCGGGGGCGGGAGGTCTGCAATCGGGCCGGGAAACTAACGTCCCTATACATAGATGTGGGTCCAAAAGGACGCGATACGCACCAAGCAGGCAGTGATTATTCGGTTTCCTCCAACTCGTAGATGGCATCCATAATGTAGTTGTATACCCTTTCCAGCTCGGATTCATCGTCAATGGCACAGAGAATGGGCTCTCCGTCTTCCTCAATGGCTTTGAGAATGCTGGTATCTGTCCGTTGCTCATCTTCAGCACCGGCAAGGATCACTGCGTGATAGGTGCTGCCTTCAAAGTCTGCAGTGTAGAGCACCTCAAGTTCAAACTCTGTGCCATCTTCATCAACAATAGTGATATAGTCGGATCCGTAAATGTCTTCCATATTTCTACCTCCAGAAGCTGTTTTAATTTCATTTTACCCTGTGTGCGTTGCAAAATCAAGGGGCCAAGAAAGCTTTCGGCATTTGTAACAAAAAAGCAGAGTAATCTTTGGAGGGGTAGGCGTATTATTTGCGGATATTTAACGGATTATTAAAAATTGGGTCTTTCGTTTTCGGATTGGGTATGCTATAATCATATGAACGAAGCTATGCCATTATGCTTTTTGATTCGCTTTTTTACCATGGTCGGCATTTTTGTCGAAGAATTGGAGGTCACTATATGAAAGAAAGAAAGAGAAGGAATGCAGAGCCTAACAAGGAACGGACCGAGCGGCGAGTTTATCCGGTGCTTGCCACAGCATATAAGGTTTGGCGGTTTGTTTTCGCTGCAGCCAAGATCGCAGCCGGCGCAGCTGCTACTGTTTTGCTTATCGTTCTTATCTGTGGCTTTGTGTTTGTGTTCATGCTTGGCGATTATCTACAAAATGATATCGTCCCAATGGCCGGCATGGATATGAGCAGTGGCTCCTTGGAGCTTAATTCCACAATATACTATATTGACAGCAATGACCAAATTCAGATTCAGCAGCGTATTGACTCGTCAATTAACCGCCAGTGGGCCCGGTATGAGGATATTCCTAAGAATATGGTCAATGCAGTTGTTGCCATTGAGGACCATCGATTCTATCAGCATCAGGGTGTTGACTGGGTAACAACCATTCAGGCTTGCGCCCGTATGTTCTTCGGTGATGATTCTGCTGGTGGCTCCAGCATCACGCAGCAGCTTGTTAAAAACCTCACAGGCAATGACAGTATCACTGTTCAGCGTAAAGTGCTGGAAATCTTCCAGGCAATTCAGCTTGAAAAGAGCTATAGTAAGGAAGATATACTGGAACATTATCTCAGTGAGGTTTACTTTGGACAAAGCGCCTATGGTGCCCGTGCAGCAGCCAAGGCGTATTTTGGCAAGGAGCTTGAAAAGCTTACTTTGGCCGAATGCGCCTGTATTGTGGGCATCACCAACAGTCCCACTTATTATGATCCTTATCAGAATCCGCATCACAACCTGAGGCGTACAGAAACTATTTTGTGGTCAATGAAAAACCAGGGGATGATCACACAGGAAGAATATGATGCTGCCATTGAAGAGGCCCAGGGGCTGCAGCACCGGCTGAAATGGTATATCGATTTTGAGGACTCTATGGCCTTCTGCGATAATGAAGAATGCAATTATAAAGATACCGTCAGTACCTTGACAAAAAGTGGTGAGCGTTATTTCTGCCCTATATGCAGTCAGGAGATTTTTGTAAAGAAAGCCCTTGGTGGTTATAACTACCATACCGATACAGTGATTTGGGATGTTGCAAAAGATCTTGCAGCTAAGGAAGGTGTGGAGTGGAATGATGCTGCATATCAGATGTATATTAAGCGCATTCAAACAGGCGGCTACAACATTTATTCCACCATGGACTATGAGGTGCAGAAGCAGGTGGATGCCATCTATTCTAATTTGGAGCAGATGCCTGCCTACCGAGGCGGACAACAGCTGCAGTCCGCAATTGTTGTAATTGATAATAAAACCGGCGATATCGTGGGTATAGCAGGTGGTTTTGGCCCTAAGGACGGTGCCTTTACCTGGAACCGTGCTGTCCGGTCCACTCGCCAGTCCGGCTCTTCCATTAAGCCTATTTCTATCTATGCGCCTGCCTTTGAGCTTGGTGTGATTACACCAGCCACGGTCATCAAAGATATTCCTATGACCTATGATGGCGGTGCCTGGCCCAGAAACGATAACTGGCAATATACCTATACCCGCACCATTTTATCCGGTGTCGTATCCTCTGTGAATGCAGTTGCTGCCAACACCCTGAAGCTGATTACCACAGACTATGGTTATGACTTTGCGAAAAACAAGTTTGGCCTTTCTACCTTGGTTGATGAATATTATTCCGGCGATACCAAGTTCTCCGATAATAACTATGCGCCTCTTGCAATGGGCGCTCAGACCTGGGGTGTGACCGTTCGGGATATGGCAGCTGCTTTTGCCACCTTTGCCAATGATGGCGTATATCGGGAAGCAAGATCTTATACCAAGGTTTTGGATAGCAACGGTAATGTGGTGCTGGATAATACTCAGGATTCACGGAAGATTCTCAGTGAGAAGACAGTTAACTATATGAACTATTGCTTGGTGTCTGCTACCCGTGGCGGCACCGGCACGGAAGCTGATCTTTACTGGAGCAACGGCATTACAACTGCCGGTAAAACCGGTACGACTGCCGATAACTACGACCGCTGGTACTGCGGCTTTACAGGCTATTATACTGCTGCGGTATGGACAGGCTATGACCAGGCAGAGCCCATTTATCTGACCTGGGGCGGCAACCCCTCTGCTCAGCTTTTCAAGAAGGTTATGGGCCCCATTCACAGAGGCCTTGGCAACAAAGAACTGTATAGCACCAAAGATTGGGTCACAATTGATGTGTGTCTGGATTCCGGCCTGCTGGCAACCGACGCCTGCAGGGTAGATGTGCGTAATGTTGAGGGCCATAGCTTTACCCGTGTTAATACCGTTATGGTTCATAAGGACGATAAGCCCGAAAAAACCTGCGACCAGCATGTGGTGGTTGAATACTGCAAAGACCATGGCGTTGCCAATGAATACTGCAAGCTTTTTGCTGAGGTGGACGAAACGGTTTTGGTGGAGGAACGTTCCTTGGTGAAGATGACCCAAAAGGAAATCGACGAGTGCATTCGCGCCAGGGATTATGCCGCCGGCCTTTGGAAGGAATTCCGCGGTCAGGAGTATATCTACTATGTAAATGACAAGGGCGAGCCCCTTGTGTTCAAGGGTATTGACAATAAGCTGGTTCAAAGTGTGGACGCGCCTTATGTAATTTGCCCGGAGCATACGAAGGAAGCTTGGGAGGAATATATTCTCAATAATCCCACGGTACCTGAACTGCCTGAAGACCCCGATGCGCCCACAGACCCTCAGGAGCCTACGGTTCCTGAACTGGACCTGAACCCCTGATGAGGAACGACTATGATTTGGATGTCTAACGAATGGACGGATTATGAAGTCCTGGATGCTACCGACGGCGAACGGTTGGAGCGCTGGGGAAAATACTTTTTGGTTCGTCCGGACCCCCAGGTGATATGGGATACTCAGCGCGTAGACCCTGCCTGGAAGAAATATGATGCCCGATATGTCCGTTCCAACACCGGTGGCGGCCATTGGACAGAGCATAGTCTTCCTGAGCGCTGGCAGATTCGCTACAAGGATTATCTCACCTTTAATGTTAAACCAATGAACTTTAAGCATACCGGCGTGTTTCCTGAACAGGCAGCAAACTGGGATTATATCCGCCAAAAGGTTGCCGATGCCGGCCGGCCGGTGCGAGTGCTGAATTTGTTTGCCTACTCCGGTGGCGCAACACTTGCTGCCGCTGCCGGCGGCGCTGAGGTATACCATGTGGATGCCTCAAAGGGTATGGTGGCCTGGGCTAAGGAAAATGCCAAATCCTCAGGTTTGGCGGATAAGCCCATCCACTGGATTGTGGATGACTGTGCTAAGTTCATCCAGCGTGAAATTCGCCGCGGACGCCGCTATGATGGCATTATTATGGATCCACCCAGCTATGGCAGAGGTCCCAGCGGTGAAATTTGGAAAATGGAAACCAGCTTCTATCCCTTCTTGCTGGAGGTTGGCAAGCTGCTTACCGAAAATCCGCTTTTTGTAATTATCAATTCCTATACTACCGGCCTTGCCCCTTCAGCTGTGGGTTATGCAGCTGATGTGGTGTTTGGCGCGACCCATGGCGGCTCCACAGATGTGGGTGAGCTGGGTCTGCCGGTTAAATCCACTGGGCTGATGCTTCCTTGTGGAGCAGCAGGAAGGTGGACACCGTAAACATTTTGGAGGTACTGTAGTTGCGTACTGGGATTTGCGTAGAGCATTTGGCATATACCTATCCGGGCGTGGATAACACGCCCGGCGTTGCCGTATTTTCGGACCTGAATTTGACCATCGAGCAAGGAAGCTTTGTGGCGGTTTTGGGTGGAAATGGCTGCGGAAAATCCACCCTTGCCAAGCACTTTAACACCATTTTGCTGCCCTGTGGCGGCAGTGTGTCCGTGTTCGGTATGGACACGCAGGACGAAGATCAGCTGATTCAAATCCGCCGTACAGTTGGCATGGTTTTTCAAAATCCGGATAACCAGATTGTTGCCAATGTGGTGGAGGAGGATGTTGCCTTTGCACCTGAAAATCTTGGCGTGGCAAGCCCCATGATTCGCAAACGGGTGGACGATGCCTTAAAGCAGGTTGGCATGTACCAATATCGGGATCATGCCCCCCACTTGCTATCCGGCGGTCAAAAGCAGCGTGTTGCTATTGCCGGTGTAATTGCAATGGAGCCAAAGTGCATTGTTTTGGATGAGCCCACTGCTATGCTGGACCCCAAGGGCCGTCGCGAGGTGCTTGACACTGTGCTGCGGCTAAATCGGGAAAAGGGCATTACCGTGGTTCTCATAACTCACCATATGGATGAAGCTGCTATGGCTCAGCGTGTTGTGGTGCTGCATAAAGGGTCGGTTGCCCTCGATGGCAGTCCTGAGGAGGTATTTTCCCAGGTGGAAAAGCTTCACAGCATTGGATTGCGTGCACCGGAAACCGTTGAACTTTGCTATAGCCTGAATCAGGCGGGGTTTGCGCTGCCCCTTAATAAGCTCAGCGCAGAAGATTGTGCGCAGACACTTTTTGATGCCATCCGTCCTTAACGGAGGCTGAAAGGTTTGACCGCAGGAGGAAATTGATTTGGCACCTATTTTACAGGTTAAAAACCTAACCCATATTTACAGCACAGGAACGCCCTTTGAACACGTTGCTTTGGAGGATGTGTCCTTTAATGTTGCCGCAGGTGAGTTTATCGGTATTATTGGCCACACCGGTTCCGGTAAATCTACACTTATTCAACACTTAAACGGACTTTTGAAACCTACATCCGGTCAAGTGCTGCTGGACGGCAAAGATATTTGGACCGACAAGGCCACCACGCGGCAAAGCCGCTTTCGTGTTGGCCTGGTTTTTCAATACCCTGAGTATCAGCTTTTTGAAGAAACGGTATATAAGGACATTGCTTTCGGTCCGAAAAATATGGGTTTATCCAAGGATGAAATTGATCGCCGTGTCCGGGAAGCGGCCGGCTTTGTTGGTCTTACCGAGGAACAGCTTTCTGTATCTCCCTTTGACCTATCCGGTGGGCAGAAACGCCGTGTTGCTATAGCAGGCGTAATTGCTATGGAGCCCGAGGTGCTGATTTTGGATGAGCCGACCGCAGGCCTTGACCCTGTGGGCAGAGACGAGATTCTTGGAAATATCGAAGCCTATCGCAAGGCAAAAAACGCCACGGTTATGATGATCAGTCATTCTATGACCGATGTGGCCCGCCTTACCCAACGGATCTTGGTTATGAACAATGCAAAACTTGTTATGGATGGCACACCTGAAGCGGTGTTTGCCCGGGCAGGAGAGCTTTTGAATATGGGTCTTGACATACCGGATGTGACCCGGGTTTTCCTGCGTCTGAAAGAGCTTGGCCTTGACGCTGCCCCTGTATATACCATGGAGCAGGCGCTTACCCAGATGCTTGCTCTGAAGGGAGGCGTGGGGAATGCTTAAGGACATTACTTTGGGCCAGTTTTTTCCCGGGGATTCCTTCATTCACCGCTTAGACCCCAGAACAAAGCTTCTTGGCCTGGTTATGTTTATTGTTGCCTTGTTTATGGCAGTGAACTGGATATCCTATAGCATCGTATTCTTGTTTTTATGCCTCGTTATTGCCATTTCCACCATACCGCTTAAGTCCATATTCCGGGGCATGAAACCTTTGATTTTCATTCTGATTTTCACGGGAATTTTAAACCTGTTTTTCACTGGCGGAGAGACTGTGCTGGTTTCTTTTTGGGGCGTGGTTATAACCTTGGACGGCGTGGTGCGCGCTGTCTTTATGGTGCTGCGCATTTTGATGCTGATAACAGCCACATTTCTTTTGACCTACACCACATCGCCCATTGCCCTTACCGACGGTCTGGAGGCCCTTCTTAGCCCCTTGAAGGTGGTGCGTGTTCCTGTCCATGAACTGGCTATGATGATGTGCATTGCCTTGCGCTTTATCCCAACGCTCATTGAGGAAACCGATAAGATTATGTCTGCACAAAAGGCCAGAGGCGCCGATTTTGAATCCGGCAGCCTTATGAATCGGGTTAAGGCACTTGTGCCTATTTTGGTGCCGCTGTTTATCAGCGCCTTCCGCAGAGCGGATGAGCTTGCAACGGCTATGGAATGCCGCTGCTATCAGGGCGGCGCCGGCAGAACAAAAATGAAAATTCTCCGCTTCCACAGAGGCGATTTAGTGGCATTTTTGTTGCTTGCATTGATTCTTTGCGGCGTAATTGGCCTGAATGTTTTTGGTCTGTGAGGTTTTTATGCGAAATATAGCCTTGTTTTTGACTTATGAGGGTACTGCATATCATGGTTGGCAGATGCAGAAAAATCTTGCCACAGTGCAGCAAACTCTGGAAAAAGCCATAGCTATGGTGGTTGGTCACAGCGTGCATGTTACCGGCTGCGGCAGGACCGATGCCGGTGTCCACGCAAAGTGTTATGTTGCTAATTTCCGCACCCAATCCACCATCCCGGCAGATAGGCTTCCTTATGCCCTGAATACCCATCTGCCTGTCGATATTGTGGTTACAAAGGCCTTTGATGTGCATGAGGATTTTAATGCTATTGGCTCCTGCGCCAAAAAGGAATATACCTACATCATTTATAATTCCCGGGTGCGTGATCCATTTTATGTGAACAGAGCCTGGTTTTACCCCAAGCACCTGGATGAGAAAATTATGCAGGCGGCGGCAGACCAATTTGTGGGCACCCACGATTTTGCAGCCGTAAGAAGTGTGGGAACGGATGTTAAATCCACCGTCCGCACCGTATACTACTATCACGTGGAGCGCAAGGGAAACCTGATTGAGCTCCGGGTTTGCGCCAACGGGTTTTTGTATAATATGGCCCGGGCTATGGCAGGCACTTTGGTTTATTGCGCCGAGGGCAAGATATCTCCTGAACAGATAGGGCAGATACTTCGCTCCGGCAACCGTACTGCAGCAGGCCCAACGGTGCCTCCCGGTGGTTTGTATATGACGCATCTGTGGTATGATGACGGTGAAGTGAATTTTGAGTGTTTTCCCACGCTGTAAAATTAACAGATTGTTTTACAAATCCGGCAGTATTTGTGCTATACTGCCGGAAAAGAATAGTCCCCAATGAAAGGGAGGGAATGTGTATGCAGCCTAAAATGTGTACCAAATGTAAGAAGAATATAGCAGTTGTGTTCATCACCAAGGTTGAAAATGGCGCCACCCTGAACGAAGGGTATTGCCTTAAATGCGCACGGAGTCTGGGCATTCCCCAGATTGATGCTGCAGTTAAACAGATGGGCTTTTCTGATGAAGACCTGGATACGCTCAGTGATGAAATGAGCAGCATCTTCGGCCAGAACGAAGGCGGTGAGGGTGAAGAGGATGAACGGGAGAGCCAAACGGCAACCTTCCCGCTGATCAATCAGCTTTTTGGCGGCGCTCCGGGAAAGGATAACCTGCCTGCAAAGCCCAAGGAAGAGGAAGAGCCTCAGGAAAAGGGTGGCAAAAAGCCCAACAAAAAGCATAAATTCCTGGATAGCTACTGTATGGACCTAACCGGCCGCGCCCGTGAGGGTAAGCTGGATAAAGTGATTGGCCGGGATGTGGAAACAGAACGGGTTATTCAGATTCTCAACCGCCGGCAGAAAAACAATCCTTGCCTTATTGGTGAGCCCGGCGTAGGCAAAACCGCCATTGCTGAGGGCCTTGCTCAGCGTATTGCAGCAGGGGATGTGCCCTATAAGCTGCGGGATAAGGAAGTGTTCCTGCTGGACTTGACGGCCCTTGTGGCAGGCACTCAGTTCCGGGGTCAGTTTGAGAGTCGTATGAAGAGTCTGATTACCGAGATTAAGAGCTGCGGCAACATCATTTTGGTGATTGACGAGGTGCATAACCTGGTTGGAGCAGGTGATGCGGAAGGCTCTATGAATGCCGCCAACATCCTAAAACCGGCGCTCTCCAGAGGCGAAATCCAGGTCATTGGCGCAACAACCTTTAACGAATACCGTAAGTATATTGAAAAGGATGCCGCCCTTGAACGTCGCTTCCAGCCGGTTTCTGTTGCAGAGCCTACGATTGAAGAAGCCTGTCAGATTATGCAGGGCATAGCAAAAAGCTATTCTCAGTTCCACGGTGTTACGGTTACTCCTGAGATTGCCCGTCAGTGCGTGATTTTATCTGAAAGATATATTACTGACCGCTTTTTGCCGGATAAAGCCATTGACCTGCTGGACGAAGCCTGTCCTGACCTTAACCTGCGCAGCAAAGAGATTTTCCGTCTTGCAGAGCTGAAAAAGGAACGGGACGACTATGAGCTGGAGCTTCGTATGCTCACCGAGGATACGGAAAATCAGCATTATGAGCGCCTTGCGGTGATTCGCAGTAAGCTTTGCCAGATAGCTGCGGAAATTGAGGAGCTGGATAAAATTCCGGCCCCGGCTGTTACTATGGAAAATCTTGCCCGCATCATTGAACTGTGGACCAAAATCCCTGCCAGCAAGATTAAGGCTCAGGAATATGAGCAGATTAAGGGCCTTGCCAGCCGCCTGAAGGAGCATATTGTTGGTCAGGATGAGGCTGTGGATGCGGTAAGTCGTGCCATTTGCAGAAATCGGGTTGGTATCAGCCCGAAAAAACGGCCTGTTTCCTTCATTTTTGTAGGTCCTACCGGTGTGGGCAAAACGGAGCTGGTGAAATGCCTTGCCAACGATTTGTTTGACAGTGTGGATTCCCTGATTCGCCTTGATATGTCTGAGTACATGGAAAAGCACACAGTTTCTAAGCTCATTGGCTCTCCTCCCGGGTATGTTGGCTATGATGAGGCCGGTCAGCTTACGGAAAAAATCCGCCGCAGACCCTATTCCGTTGTGCTGTTTGATGAGATTGAAAAGGCCCATCCCGATGTACTGAATGTGCTTTTGCAGGTGCTCGATGACGGCAGAATCACCGATGCGCAGGGCAGAACGGTGAACTTTGAAAACGCCATCATTGTTATGACCTCTAACGCTGGTTCTGAGGGTAGAGTCGGCGGTCTTGGCTTTGGACGAACAGAGCAGGATATGGTACGGGAAAAGACCATGAAGGCGTTGCGTGAGTTTTTGCGTCCGGAGTTTATTAATCGGGTGGATGAAATCATTACCTTTAACCACCTTAGTGAAGAAAATTTCCTGGGCATTGCCGATATTATGCTGGAGGAGCTGCGCAGCAGCCTGCAGGGCAGGGGACTTGCTCTTACATGGGATGATGCAGTGCGGCAGCTGCTGGTCAAGGAGGCTTACTCTGTGACCTATGGTGCCCGCAATTTGCGCAGGACCATTCAAAAACGCTTGGAAGACCCCATCAGCCTGCGTATTATTGATTCCTTTGAAACGCCTATCTCTGCAATTCATGTCTTAGAAGAAAACGGCGAAATTAAGCTCAATGTCAAGTAAAAACCGGGAGGCTCAGCCTCCCGGTTTTTTATAGATCCCACTGATCGCTGATTCTGTCAGACAGCCGCCATGCGGCGTCTTCAAGCTTGTCTGCAGCCTTGGCCGCAAGCTTTCTCGTGGGATTACTGCGCGGCATCATCAACACAGCCACGGCGCCCACAGCCGCTCCCACACCCATGGATAAAGCAAGTCCTTTAATACCCATCATTCAAACCTCTTTTCTATATATGCGCTCTTGGCGCTGATTTTAGTATACCCTGTAGAAATTCCGTTAAAGATAAAGCTTTTTGTTTGCAGTTGGTAAAATATGTGCTATAATAAAGAAAAATGGAAATTTGTAGGAAATGGAGGTGCAGATATGTCTGTTGACCGTCTGCAGGAACGAATTCGCAAATTAAAAAGTCCCATTGTTATTGATTTTGCTGTTTCAAAAAACCACATTCCGCCGCATATTATGAAAGAGGAAGGAAGCTTCCTTGCAGCATACAGAAGATTCTGCCTTGAGCTGCTGGAAGCGCTGAGCCAGCAGGCTGCCGCTGTGCGATTTAGTTTTAGCGCGTTTGCGGTTTTGGGGGGTGATGGCTTGGCTTTGCTCTCCGTGCTTGCAGACCGTGCGGACCGTCTTGGGTTTTATGTTATTTTGGATGCCCCGCAGGCCCTTTCTGCATTACAGGCCCAGGAAAATGCGGCGGCATTTTGCAAGAAAGATGCTCTTTGGAAAGCCGATGGCCTTGTTGTTTGCTCCTATATTGGAACGGACGGCCTTAAGCCATATGAAGCCTGCATAAAAGACACAAAGCAAAGCATCTTCGCTGTGTTGCGCACAGCAAATAAGAGCGCTGCAGAGCTGCAGGATCTGCTTTCCGGCACGCGCCTTGCTCATATGGCGCAGGCTGATATTGTCAATCGGCTTGCACAGCCTCTTTTAGGCCGTAGCGGCTATAGTAATTTTGGCGCAGTTGCTGCTGCTTCAGCTGCTGACAGTTTGCGAAACCTGCGGAGTAAATATAAGTATTTGTTCCTGCTGGTAGATGGATACGATTATCCCAATGCCAATGCCAAAAATTGCGCTCTTGCCTTTGACAGGTTGGGACACGGCGCCGCCGTGTGCGCCGGCACATCTGTAACTGCTGCCTGGCAGCAGGAGGAAACCGACGGTAGCGACTATGTTGACTGCGCGCTGCGTGCCTGTGAGCGCATGAAAAAGAACCTTGGCCGGTATGTAACGGTGCTGTGAGATAGGATTTGCAGGAATTTCTTTAAGTATGTACTCGGGTTTCCCCGAGCGCTTAGTGGAATGCACGTGCCCTGCTTTCAGGATCGCTTGCCTGAGTGCCATCGGGAATCATATCCTCCAATGTGCCGTCGTCCACACTTTCATCAGGAATGTTGGGTCCAATATCATCGGGCACGGTGGGGATGATAGTCGGCATCGGCTCAGTGGTCGGCACAGTCGTCTCCGGCGGAGTGGTCGCTTCGGGCTCTGTATTTCTTCTGCAAGCAGCTAAGCTGAATGCAAGAATCAGAGCCAAGCTGAAAATGGCAATTCTTTTCATTAGAAACCTCCTAATTTAAGTTTCAAATGTAGTATTGCCCTTATTTTTTGCTTTAGTCCAGGAAATATCGGCAAATATTCACGAAAAATTTGAAATATAAAAATTGTCATTGCTATTTCCGTTTTAATCTTGTATAATGATGTGGAATAAAACAGAAAAGGAGAATTTTCTCTCATGAAGAAGCTTATGGTTAAAAAGGGCGGCGAGTGTATGGCTTGTCTGGAGTGCGTTCGGGCTTGCTCCACCGCTTTTTACAAGGAGTTCCACCCGGATTTGAGCTGCATCCAAATTGTGGCAAAGGGCAGCGGTGCAAAGCCTATGACTTGCATCCAGTGCGGCAAGTGTGCTAAGGCCTGCGAGGCCGGCGCCATCACCCAGAATCCCAAGACCGGCGTTTTCATGATCAACAAGAAGCTGTGCACCAGCTGCGGCAAGTGCGCTGAGGTTTGCCCCATGAAGGTTATGGTTTGTCCCACCGAGGGTACCACTACCAAGTGCATCGCCTGCGGCATCTGCGTGAAGGCATGCCCCATGGAAATTCTGGAGATCGTAGAAAAGTGATTTTACATAATTTACCCCGCTCATTTGGGCGGGGTATTTTTTGCGCAAATTACGAAAAATGTAACAGAAAAACAGTTTGTAACAATTGCAATTGTCCAATGAATATGCTATACTTGAATAGATCATACACCCGGAGGCGTTTATGATGGAAAAGACCGAATTTCAAGTTAAAATCGCAACATTACTGCCCGATTTGCAACTTTTGTATAATGAGCCCATGTCCAGCCACACATCCTTTCGCGTTGGTGGTCCTGCGGAGGTGATGGCGTTTCCCCAAAATGCCGATCAATTAGCGCAGATTTTTAAAGTGTCCGCGTTATTGGACTGTAAAACTGCTATTTTAGGTGCAGGAACCAATGTGCTTGCTCCGGATGAGGGCATAGCCGGTTTGGTTATTTGCCTGAAGGATGCTCTGGGCGGTATGGAGCGTTTGGATGATACCCATATCCGCGTTGCTGCAGGCGTTACCATGACCCGCGCCGCGCTGTTTGCTGCCGGCCATGGCCTGAGTGGTTTGGAGTTTTCTCACGGCATTCCCGGTACAGTGGGCGGCGGTGTTTATATGAATGCCGGCGCTTACGGCGGTGAGCTTTGCCAGGTTGTTGAAAGCGTTGATGTGATGGATGCAGAAGGTAATATTCGCACCTTATCCCGTGGGGAAATGGCGTTTTCTTACCGCCACAGTATCCTTGAGGAAACGAAGGATATTGTCCTTTCCGTTGTATTTTCTTTAACACCTGCGCCGATTGATGTTATCCGAGATAAAATCCAGGAGCTGATGCAACGCCGTAAAACCTCACAACCTCTTGACCTGCCTTCCGCAGGTTCGGCATTTAAGCGGCCTGTGGGCGGCTACGCTGCGGCACTGATTGACGAAGCGGGACTTAAGGGCTATCAGGTTGGTGGCGCTGCTGTGTCTACCAAACACGCAGGCTTCGTGGTGAATTTAGGTGGAGCAACTGCCCGGGATGTTAAGCAGGTGCTTCGGGATGTATCAGATAAAGTATTTCATAACAGCGGCATCCGTCTTGAGCCGGAGGTCCGCATTTGGTGATATAGGCAGAGGGGGGCGCTTATGGCCAGCTCATTTTCCGCTAAGGCAAAGGCAGAAATTTGCCGCAATATTCCTGTTAAGCGGTGCTGTGCCCTGGCGCAGTGCTTTGGCATACTCCTTTTTTGCAATAACTTTACCCAAGACGGCATCCGCATTATTACAGAAAGCCGTGAATTTGGTCAATGTATTCCCAAGCTTTTTAAGAAGGCATTTGGCCTGGAGTTTGACTCGTTGCCCGATTGCACCGGCAACGGTAAGCAGATTTTTCAGATTACCGATAGCGATTCAATTGCCGATATTATGGAAATCTATGGCTTTGATATAAGGGATACCTTGTCTTTGCATATCAATCTTCCTGTTGTGGAGGACGATTGCTGCAAGGCGGCCTTTCTCCGGGGCGCATTCCTGGCCGGTGGCTCTGTAACCGACCCTGGAAAGGGCTACCACTTGGAGCTGACAACTACCCACAGCAGCGTTGCCAGGGAGGCGCATGCTCTGGTGCAGGATGTGATGAACATTTCCCCCAAGGCTGCCAAGCGCTCAGGCACGCAGGTGCTCTACTTGAAGCAGAGCGATCAAATTGCCGACCTGCTCACTTATTTGGGCGCACCTGTAGCTGCGATGGGTATTATGGAAGCGAAGCTTGAAAAAGAGCTCAACAATAAAGTCAACCGCCGCTGCAATTGTGACGAAGCCAACACCTCAAAGGTGGTGGAGGCCGCCCAGGAGCAGCTGGCTGCCATTCGCATTCTCCGCGCTGCCGGTATTGCAGAGCATTTGCCGGATAAGCTTTTGAAGGCGCTGGTCGCCCGGGAGCAGAACCCGGAGGCTTCACTGACTGAACTGGCTTCTATGATGGAGCCACCTATTACAAAACCGGCCATGAATCACCGGCTTAAAAAGCTTGTGGCTATGGCACAGGAGGCAAACCTATGAGTTTTGTGCATCTTCATGTTCATACTGAATTCAGCCTCCTGGACGGCGCTTGCCGCATCGGCTCTATGATGGAACGGGTGAAGGAGCTGGGACAAAACGCCATTGCCATCACAGACCACGGCGTTATGTATGGCTGTATTGACTTTTATAAGGCGGCAAAAGCTGCCGGCATTAAGCCCATTATCGGCTGCGAAGTATATGTTGCGCGCCGCGGCATGGCGGATCGGGTGCATGGCATCGACAATGATCCCTATCATCTGGTGCTTTTGTGCAAGGACCGCACCGGCTATGAAAATCTATGCAAGCTGGTGTCTGAAGCTTTTTTACATGGCTTTTACGGCAAGCCCAGGGTAGACCTTAAGCTGCTGCGGCAGTACCATGAGGGCTTGATTGCCACCTCTGCCTGTTTGGCCGGCGCAATTCCCCAAAGCCTGATGATGGAAGATTTTGACGGAGCGCTTGCCCAAGCGAAGGAGCTTGCCGATATTTTTGGACCGGATAATTTCTATCTGGAACTGCAGGATCACGGTATCCCGGAGCAGCGGCCTGTCAATCAGGGCATTATGCGTATTTCCCGGGAAACAGGGATTCCGCTGGTGGTCACCAACGATGCCCATTATCTGCGCAAGGAAGATGCGCAGATGCAGGACGTTCTTTTGTGCGTGCAGACCGGTAAGACTCTGGATGACCCTAACCGGATGAAATTCCAGACTGAGGAATTTTATTTAAAAAGCGAAGAAGAACTGCGACAGCTTTTCCCTGAGCTTGATGATGCCTTCCTTAACACCCAGCGGATTGCAGACCGCTGCAACCTGGAATTTGTTTTCAATCAGTATCATCTGCCGTCGTTCCCGGTACCTGCCGGCTTTACCAACGAGGGCTATTTCCGCAAGCTGTGTATGGATGGTTTTCGGGAACGCTATGTTGATCCCCCTGAAAGCTATCTTGAACGGCTTGAATATGAAATCGGCGTTATCAGCCGCATGGGCTATGTGAACTATTATCTCATCGTTTGGGATTTTATTCGCTATGCTAAGGAAAACGGCATTCCGGTTGGCCCGGGTCGTGGCTCCGGTGCAGCTTCCATAGTGGCATACTGTATGCACATAACCGAAGTTGACCCCATGAAGTATGCTCTGATTTTTGAGCGCTTTTTGAACCCTGAGCGTGTGTCTATGCCCGATTTTGATACAGACTTCTGTCAGGAACGCAGAGGCGAGGTCATTGAATACGTTACCCGCAAATACGGCGCAGACCATGTTGCTCAGATTGCCACTTTTGGCACAATGGCCGCTCGGGCAGCCATTCGGGATGTGGGCCGCGTTATGAACCTTTCTTATGCTCAGGTGGATGTGGTTGCCAAGCTTGTGCCCACAATGCCTCTGCATATAACCCTTAAGGATGCGCTGAATGTATCAGCCAAGCTTAAGGAAATGTATGATGCCGATGCTCAGGTAAAAATGCTGATTGACACGGCTATGTCATTGGAGGGTATGCCCCGTAATACCTCCACCCATGCAGCCGGCGTTGTGATTACTGCAGAGCCTGTGTGTAATTATGTGCCCCTTTCCTGCAATGATGATACTGTGGTTACGCAGTACACCATGACTACCATTGAGGAGCTTGGTCTGCTGAAAATGGATTTCCTTGGTCTTCGTAACCTGACGGTGATTGAGGATGCCCAGCAGCAGGTACGGCTTATTGACCCCAGCTTTGATATTGCAAAGGTGCCTGATGATGATCCGGATACCTTTGCAATGCTGGCAGAGGGTAAGACCTCCGGCGTTTTTCAGTTGGAATCTACCGGCATTACCGGTGTTTGTGTGAATATGAGGCCCACCTCCATTGAGGACCTGACGGCTATTGTGGCGCTTTATCGACCCGGTCCTATGGACTCAATTCCAACTTTTATTGCCAACAAGCTTGACCTTAGTAAAATTACATACAAAACGCCCCTGCTTGAGCCGATTCTGAAGGTTACTTACGGCTGTATTGTATATCAGGAGCAGGTTATTGAAATCTTTAAAAGTCTTGCCGGCTATACAATGGGCCAGGCGGATAATATCCGCCGTGCCATATCCAAAAAGAAGCAAAAGGTCATAGAGGAGGAACGCAAGGTCTTTGTTTACGGTGATGCTGCTCAGGGTATTCCCGGTTGTATCGCCCGTGGCGTAACGGAGCAGGCGGCACAAAGTATTTACGATGAAATCGTTGACTTTGCCAACTATGCATACAATAAGGCCCATGCAGTTTGCTATGCGGTGGTTTCCTATCAGACAGCATACTTAAAATGCCATTATCCCCAGCAGTATATGGCTGCCCTTATGACCTCCGTTCTTGGCAACTCCATTAAGGTCTCCGGCTACATTGCTGCCTGTAAGGAAATGGGTATTGCCACACTGCCGCCGGATGTCAATCATTCCTTTGACAACTTTACTGTAGAGGGCGATTCCATCCGTTTCGGTATGGGCGCTGTTAAAAATGTTGGCAGGTCGCTCATTCGCAGTATGGCTGCCAAACGGCAGGAGGGAGGCCCCTTTAAGTCTCTGGAGGATTTCCTGCAGCGTATGGGCGATACAGACCTGAATAAGCGCGCAGTTGAAAACTTTATTAAGTGCGGCGCAATGGAGTGCTTTGGCTATCACCGCAGCCAGCTGCTTGCAGTGTATGACCTGATGATGGATTCTGTGGCAGATTCCCGTAAGCGCAATCTCGACGGACAGATTGGCATGTTTGCCATGCTGGAGGATACGGATGCTGCCGTATCCATTGCCATCCCCAAACTTGACGAGATGAGTAAAGCCGACCGGATGCTCTATGAAAAGGAGACCACCGGCATCTATATCTCCGGTCATCCTATGGACGATTATCGCCAGTACCTGAAGAACACCCATGTTGTGCCCATTGGCACATTGATGGGAGAGGACTGCCCGTATAAGGATGATGCGGTGGTGAGTGTCGCCGGTGTTGTGCAGAGCGTCAAGATGAAAACCACCCGAAATAATTCCACTATGGCCTATGTGACATTGGAAGATGATACAGCCTCCATTGAAATGCTGGCGTTTTCCAAGGTAATTACCGAGTTTGGAAGCCATTTGGTTGAAAATGCGCCCCTTGTAATTACCGGAAGGTTCTCTCTGCGTGACGATAAGGACCCACAGATCGTTATTAACCGTGCAAGACCTATGTCTGATTTTGCTAAAGCGAAATCGGAAGAATGCGCACAGAGCAAACCCAATTCGGCAGTACTTTATCTGCGCTTGCCTACAGAAGAAGGCGCGCTTTTTGATAAAGTTCGCATGATTTTGGGCAGATATCCCGGCTGTGCAGCCGTTGTGGTGTATTTTGCTGACACCAAACAGCGCCGTGGCACCCGTTGCACCCTGGATGAGGGTATGCTCAAGGAGCTTACTGAGGTTCTTGGCGCTGATAATGTTGTTTTGAAATGATTTTTGAAAGGAGTGCAGGCCGTGAAACTGAGAATAAAACTGATTTTATGCTGCTTTGCGGCTCTGCTGCTCCTATGCGGCTGTCAGCTCCTGACGGTAGACAAGATGTACGCCCTGCCCAAAAGACCGGATAGCTTTTTGGATTTGCAGGCGGCCATCGATACGGCAATGGCTGACCTTGTGTATTGCGCGCCCATTTCCGGTGAGAATCAGCAGATTGTACAGTCTGCTGACCTTGATGGGGACGGCGTGGAGGAATTTTTAATTTTTGCCAAGGGCAGCGCCCAGCAGCCCCTGCGCATATTGGTATTTCAGGAGTACAACGGTGCATTTAATCTGATGGACACCGTCAGCTGCAACGGCTCCGGCTTTGACCGTGTGGAATACGCCCAGATGGATGGCTTGCCCGGTATGGAGATTATTGTTGGCCGTCAGCTTAGCGACCAGGTGCTTCGCTTTGTATCCGTGTATTCCTATGCCGGAGGCAGTGCCCAGCAACTGCTCAATACCGGTTATTCTCAGTTCCTGCCTGCTGATTTGGATGAGGATTCCCTTTCGGAGCTGTTCATCTTGCGCCCAGGTCCTGAGGAAAATGTTCCCGGTGCTGCAGAGCTTTACGGTATGGAAAACGGCGCGATGGAGCGTTCCATGGAGCTGGCTCTTTCCGGGCCATCAGATGGTATCAAGCGTGTGGTTTACGGCAGATTGCAGGGCGGCAGTCCGGCAGTTTATGTGGCAAGCAATTTGCAGGAGGGTTCGCTGATTACCGATGTTTATGCGGTGCTTGACGGTGTGTTCACCAATGTGGCTGCCGGCAATGGTTCCGATACCGGTGTGCTGACCAACCGCAATTACTATGTATATGCCGATGATATGGACTCCGATGGTGTTATTGAGCTGCCTGCCTTGGTGGATATGATTCCCATTACCCAAGATGATGATTGGGCTGACCAAAAGCTAATCCGTTGGTATTCAATGGATAAGTCTGGCACAACTGTGGACAAGCTGTATACTTATCACGATTTTATTGCCGGATGGTATATAGAAGTGGATAGCGCATGGGCCGGGAGGCTCACTGTTGCCCAGCAGGGAAGTGACTATGATTTCTTCCTGTGGGATAAAAATTTCCGCACACCTATGCGCATACTAACGGTATCGGTGCTCACAGGTCAAAACCGTGAGCAGCTTGCAGATGCAGGAGATTATGTGATTTTGCATCGCACAGATACTGCTATATATGCTGCACTGATGAGCTCCGCTGCCGAAGAATACGGCATTACCCCGGAAAACCTTACCGGCCGTTTCCACCTGATTCGTCAGGCCTGGAACAGCGGTGAGACGTAAACAAAGGTGAATATTATGAAGAAAGTACTTATTCTTGAAGATGAAGAGAATATCCGCTCCTTTGTGGTGATCAACCTGAAAAGAGCCGGCTACGAGGCCATTGAAGCGGCAACGGGTCAGCAGGCTCTTGAATGTCTTAGTGAGCACCCGGATATTGGTGTTGCCATACTGGATATTATGCTGCCGGATATCGACGGCTTTGAGGTGTGCAGACGCATTCGATCGGTCAACAAGCAGCTTGGCATCATTATGCTTACTGCCCGCACCCAGGAAATGGACAAAATCAACGGTCTTATGAATGGCGCGGACGATTATGTTACCAAGCCCTTTTCTCCTGCTGAGCTCACAGCCCGTATTGATGCGCTGTTCCGTCGCATTGGTGACGAAAAAGTGATGGAATCGGAAAATGTTGTTAACGGCCCGTTTGTGCTCAACACCCGAAATCACACCCTGCAAAAGTATGGCAGCCCCATTAAGTTAACCCAAGTGGAATACGCCATCATTAAGTTATTTATGACGAATCCCGGCAGAGCGCTTTCCCGTGAGGAAATCCTTGCCAATGTATGGGGCAGGGAATATGAGGGTGAGCTGAAAATTGTGGATGTAAATATCCGTCGGCTTCGCATTAAAATTGAGGATAATACCGCTGAACCTGCCTACCTGACCACGGTTTGGGGCTATGGCTACAAGTGGGGCGGCGAAAAGTGACTTAAGAAAGGGGAATGCACATGAAAAAGCCTGTGGGTCTGCGCAGAAGATGGCTGCTTAACACTGTGCTTGTGGTGTGCATTCTTGGCCTTATTTGCGTTGCAGTAATCACCGCAGCAGTTTATTCCAACTACTATTCTACAATGGAATCGGACCTGCGTTACCGTGCAAAGACCACCGCAGAATTCTTTGCAGATTATCAGAATCAAAATTATAACGACTATTATCAGTCCTGTATTACCTACGCGCAGACCTTTGATGAGAAAAATGCTATTGAGCTACAGTTTATCAATGTTCAGGGTCGCATTGTGGCATCTTCCTACGGCCTGTGGAGTGGTGAGTCACCTACCACCGATGATATCAGCTCTGCTATCAACACCAAATCTATCTGCTCTTATGTTGGGCAGAACCCTCAAACCGGGGAACGGATTTTAGCTGTTTCTGCGCCAATGATCTATAGCAACGGCGAGGTGATTGGCCTATTGCGGTATGTAACATCCACCGGTATTATGGACTTACAGATTGTCCTTATCTCAGCCATTAGCTTGTGCGCATTGATTGTGATTTTACTGATTGTCCTTATCAGCGGCAACTATTTTATTCACTCCATTTTGGTGCCTGTGGGCCAAATTACCGAAAAGGCCAAGCGCATCACCGGCGGTAGCTATGGCATTCAGATTGAAAAGCATCATAATGATGAAATCGGTGAGCTTGTGGACATTATCAATGATATGTCTTTAAAGATCAGCGAAAATGAGAAGATACAAACGGAGTTTATTTCCTCTTTGTCCCATGAGCTTCGCACACCCTTAACGGCTATCAAAGGCTGGAGTGAGACCATCCTCAGTGGTGGTGGCTTGGATGCCGGCACTGCAAGGGGAATGAAAATCATTCAAAAAGAGGCTGACCGGCTGACCAATATGGTGCTGGATTTGCTGGACTTTACCAAAATCCAGGATGGTCGAATGACCTTGAATATGGAAATAGCAGACTTGCGCGGTGAGTTTGAAGATTTGGTTTTTGTTTACGGAAGCCGCCTTGCCCAGGAGGGTATCAAGTTGGAATATCTGGATAATGATGTGGATATTCCCCCTGTGACCTGCGACCCCAAGCGCTTGCGCCAGGTTTATTTAAATATATTGGACAACGCTGCTAAGCATGGCGGAGATGGCAAGCGCATTGAAGCATCCATTGCTTTGGAAGATGGATTTATCGTTGTCCGCATTCGGGACTATGGCCCGGGCATACCGGAGGACGAATTGTCCCTTGTTAAAAAGAAATTCTATAAAGGAAGCTCCAAAGCACGTGGCTCCGGCATTGGTCTTGCTGTTTGTGATGAGATTGTGAATCTTCACGGCGGCACACTTAATTTGAGTAACGCAGAAGGGGGCGGCACAGTTGTTACCGTATCTGTACCGGCTTCCCAATAAGAAAGGCAATATTTTTATGCAGCAAAAAACAAAAGAACAATTTAAAACGGCAATTGGCGGACAGGCCCTGATTGAAGGCATTATGATGCGCGGTCCTGAAAAGGATGCCATTGTGGTGCGCAAGGACGGTCAGCTTCAGGTGGAGGTAAAGCCGCGGAAAATCCGTCCCAAAAATTCTCCTCTTACTTGGCCGCTTATCCGCGGTGCAGTAAACTTTTTTGATTCTCAGGTTTGTGGTGTGAAAGCCTTGATGCGTTCAGCTGACATTTCCGGAGAAGCGGTGGATGAAGCTCCCTCAAAATTGGATATGTGGCTGGAAAAGCGCCTTGGCAGCAAGGGCTTTGAAAAGCTTGTGGTTGCCATTGGTGTGACCCTTGGTCTTGGCCTTTCCATTGCATTATTTTTCCTGCTGCCTATGCTTGTAAGCTCTTTGCTGGACGGCGTAATTGAAAATATGCTCCTGATTAACCTCATTGAGGGCGGGGTGCGGTTGTTGATTTTTGTGATATATATGGGCCTTGTGTCCCGTATGAAGGAAATGCGCAGAGTATTTGCCTATCACGGATCAGAACATAAAACCATTCGGTGCTATGAAGCGGGTTTGCCCCTTTCCACCGAGAATGTGCGGCAGCAAACCCGTCTGCACCCCAGGTGCGGTACAAGCTTTTTGCTTGTAGTCATGATTATTTCAATTCTTGTATTTTCCGTTGCCTCCACTGTGCTGCTGGAAATTTTGCCCCAGCTGGAGCTGCTTCGAGGTCAGTTTGTGTATAAGCTGATTATGGTTGCCTTCAAGCTGCTGCTTTTGCCCATTGTTGTTGCTTTTAGCTACGAGATTAACCGCTGGGCAGGCCGTCACGATAATTTCCTTACGAAAATTATGACTGCGCCGGGAATGTGGTTTCAGCACTTTACTACTGTAGAGCCGGATGATACAATGATAGAGGTTGCCATTGCTGCCCTGGAGGCTGTACTTCCTGCTGAGGAGGGGGCAGACCGTTGGTAAAGACTTTGTCAGAGCTATACCTGGAAGCAAGGCGAGCCTTTATGACCCAAGAGGATCAGCAATCTGCCAGCCTGCTTGCAAGGAATCTCTTGTGCCATGTCACAGGAAAGACTGCAGAGCAGGTCCTGGCGGACAGGCAGCTATATGCAGATGATAATACATGCCTGCAAATGGAGGCGCTGACAAATCGTGTGCTTTCCGGTGAACCCCTTGCTTATGTACTGGGCCAGTGGGATTTCTATGGCCTTACCCTACAGGTGGATAGCCGTGTGCTTATTCCCAGAGATGATACCTGCGCGGTAACAGCCCTGGCCATTAATCAGGCGCTGTTTTTAAGGAATAATCCCCGTATTTTGGATATTTGTACCGGGTCGGGCTGCATTGGCCTGGCAATTGCCAGCCGTGTTAAGGATGCGAAAGTCACCTTGGCGGACATATCCAAGGATGCCCTTGCAGTTGCAAAAAAGAACATTGCAGACCATAAACTCTCCGGTAGAGTTTCTTGCCTGCAAGCAAATGCCCTGGAAGCACCCGCTGCCTTTTTAGGCAAATTTGATATGATTGTGAGCAACCCCCCTTACATTACTACCGAGGAAATGCTGGCGCTGCCTGACAGTGTGAAAAACTATGAGCCGCATCTTGCCCTGCACGGCGGTGATGATGGCCTGATGTTCTATAGAGCTATTGCAAAGAACTATAAAAATGCCCTCAAGGAGGGTGGCTACCTGTGTTTTGAGTTTGGCATGGGACAGGGTGACGGTGTATGCGCCATCCTGGAAGAAAATGGGTATACCATACTTGAGCGTTCAAGAGATTATAACGAAAGAGAACGGGCTGTAATTGCCCGGTATGAAAGAAAGGAAGAGACCTATGGCTACAAAGAAGACTGCGTATGAAGCCCCCACCCCTGCATCTGATAAGAAAAAAGCTCTGCAAACTGCCCTTTCCCAAATCGAAAAGAATTTCGGCAAAGGCACAGTTATGCGTCTGGGTGACCGCCCTGAGCTGAATATTGAAGCCATCCCTACCGGCTCCATCGCATTGGACGCCGCTTTGGGCATTGGCGGTGTTCCCAAGGGCCGTATTATTGAAATTTACGGACCGGAATCCTCCGGTAAGACCACCTTGGCCCTGCACATTCTTGCCGAAGCCCAAAAGATGGGCGGTGAGGTTGCTTTTGTGGATGCTGAGCACGCGCTGGACCCTGTATATGCAGCTGCTTTGGGCGTGGATACCGATAATATGCTGGTTTCTCAGCCTGATACCGGTGAGCAAGCGCTGGAAATTACCGATGCCCTGGTGCGCTCCGGCGCTGTGGATGCTGTGGTTGTTGACTCTGTTGCCGCCCTTGTTCCCAAACAGGAAATTGAGGGAGAAATGGGTGATGCCTTTGTTGGCCTGCAGGCAAGACTTATGTCCCAGGCGCTGCGTAAGCTGGCTGGCACCATTGCCAAGACCAACTGTGTTGTCATTTTTATCAATCAGCTGCGCATGAAGATTGGTGTTATGTACGGCAATCCTGAAACTACCACAGGTGGCAACGCTCTGAAGTTCTATTCTTCTGTTCGTCTGGATGTTCGTCGTGTTGAGTCCATCAAGGAAGGCGGCAATGTCATTGGTAACAAGACTCGCGTTAAGGTTGTAAAGAACAAGGTTGCTCCTCCGTTCCGTGAGGCGTACTTTGACATTATGTATGGTGAAGGCATCAGCAAATGGAGCGAAATCGTTGACATGGCTGTGCAGATGGATATTGTGCAAAAGAGTGGCAGCTGGTTCTCCATGGGCGATGAGCGCATCGGCCAGGGCAAGGACAGTGTTAAGGCTTTCCTGCAGGCAAACTCCGATATTGCCCAGCAGGTTGAAGCGCAAATTCGTGAAAATCTGTGGAAGCTGCAGAATGCCGGTAAATCCTCTGTAAAGGTTGCAGATCGGCCTATTGCCATAAGCGCTGACGATTTTGATGATGAGGATTGATAAGATTGCTGACCGCCCGGATAGGTCGCAGCGCTATGCAGTAACTTTTTCTGACGGCTCAGTAATGCGGCTCTATCGACAAACCCTGGAGGATTTTGGCCTTTACACCGGCCTTGAAATGGATGATGATTCCTTTAAGGCACTGAAAGCTGCAGCCGGTAAAGTTTCTGCGAAAATGCGCGCAGTACGCATTGTTACCGCCAGCGGAGTCTCCAAGGCTGACTTGGAACGGCGGCTTGTGCAAAAAGGGGAGGACCCTTCCAATGCCAGGGAAGCGGTTGCCTGGATGAGTGAGCTGAATTTGGTGGATGACCGCCAAACAGCTGTTCAGATTGTTGCCCGCTGTGCTGCAAAGGGCTATGGCATTGAACGGGCTAAGCAGGCCCTTTATGAAAAGCGTATTCCCCGAAACTACTGGGATGATGCTCTGGAAGCATATCCTGAACAAAGTCAGTTTATCAGGACTTATTTGGAAACAAAGCTTGATAACCCTGCTGACCGGGCTGCGGTGCGCAAAGTTGTGGATGCCCTCCTGCGCAGAGGTCACCGTTACAGTGAAATCCGTTCTGCTTTGAACGAAATGCGTGTAGATGCCCCTGACGAGGGGTAATGATTGGAGTTTATAATGGCAAATATTGGATTTATTTCCCTTGGCTGCGCCAAAAACCAGGTGGATTGTGAACGAATGATGTTTCGTGTCCAGGAAGCCGGTCATAACGTGCAGCCGGATGTTGTGGGCAGCGATGTGGTAATCATCAATACCTGCGGTTTTATTGATTCGGCTAAGGCTGAGGCAATTGATTTTATTTTGCAAATGGGTCAGCTGAAGCAGCAGGGCCTTGTTGGCAAAATCCTGGTGACCGGTTGCCTTTCCCAGCGCTACAAGGAAGAAATTATTGCTGAAATGCCTGAGGTGGATGGCATTCTGGGTACCGGCAGCTACACGGAGGTTGTGCCTGCTTTGGAAGCCTTGCTGGAAGATAAGCAGGTTTGTGACTTTGGCTCTATTGATGCGCCGGAGGTTGAAACGGGGAGAATATTAACTACTCCTGAGCACTATGCTTATATTAAGATTGCCGAAGGCTGCGATAATCGCTGTTCTTATTGCATTATCCCGTATTTGCGTGGTAAGTACCGCAGCAGAAGCATGGACGATGTGCTGTACGAAGCGCGCGTGCTGGCTGCCAGCGGTGTCAAGGAACTTCTGGTGGTTGCCCAGGATACCAGCCGCTATGGCACCGATTTGCCCGGTCATAAGCGGCAGCTTGCCCAGCTTCTGCGGGAGCTTTGCAAGATTGATGGCCTTGAGTGGATTCGTATTCATTACCTGTATCCCGATGAGATTGACGATGAGCTTATCTCTGTGATTGCCCAGGAGGATAAGATTGTTAAGTATTTAGATATTCCCATCCAGCATTGTAACAGTCATATCCTGCAACTAATGAACAGGCGGGGAGACGGGCCTTTCTTAAAGGCGCTGTTTCATAAGCTGCGCAGCGCTATTCCCGGTTTGGTGCTTCGCACTAGCGTCATAACAGGCCTTCCCGGTGAGGACGAGGCTGCCTTTGAGGAGCTTTGCCTTTTCCTGAAGGAACAAAAGCTTGAACGAGTTGGCGCATTTCCGTTTAGCCCTGAAGAGGGAACACCGGCAGCCGATATGGAGTTTGTTGACAGTTTGGTTGCTCAAAAAAGAGCGCAGATGGTGGAGGATATTCAGTCTCGTATTATGGACGAATATAATTCTTCCATGCTTGGTAAGACCTTGCGTGTAATTGTAGATGGCTATGATGAGGAAATGGAGCAGTATTTTGGCAGAACCTTTGCCGATTCTCCGGAAATTGACGGCAGAGTCTGGATTGCTGCTGATGAGCCCATTTCTGAGGGCAGCTTTATAAGTGTATTGGTAGATTCTCTTGTAGACGGTGATTTGTCCGGTTACATAGTGGAGGAATGATTATGACCTTAGCAAGTAAGATAACACTTTTGCGGGTTGCTTTTATCCCGGCATATATGGTGCTGATGAATTTAAGCGCAGGCCAGGGCGGCCTTTGGATGTGGCTTGCCTTTGCAGTATTTGTAATTGCCAGCCTGACGGATTATATTGACGGTGAGATTGCCCGACGGAAAAATCAGGTCACTGATTTTGGCAAGTTCCTGGACCCTTTGGCGGATAAACTGCTGGTTATATCTGCAATGGTCATTTTTTGCCAGTGGGGCAGAATGCCTTCTTGGGCGCTGATGGTTGTGCTGGCTCGGGAATTTGCAGTTACCGGCCTTCGCCTTGTTGCTGTTGGCAAGGGCAAGGTGATTGCTGCCGGCTGGAGTGGTAAGGTGAAAACCGCGTCTACCATGGTTGGACTGTGTGTGATGATGGTTTTTCCCAATATAACCGTATTGGATTACATTGTAAACGGCGTGATTGTTATTACCACGGTGTATTCCGGAATTGAGTATTTCATTCAAAATTGGAAGTGTCTTTGGAACGATTAAATGAATCAGCACGCACCATCCGGTGCGTGCTGAAATTACGAATTTACCTGTAAGGAAGAACATATGAACAGAAAAGAAATTGGTGAGATCCGCCGCCGTGTTCAGCGGGACCGCAGCAATATGACTGCAATTTATGGCTGCTATGTTAATGGCCAAAAGGAAATAGTTTCTGAATTCAAGCAATCAACAGGCATTATGCCGGAAAATGAGGCGGAAAAGTATTTTGCCCTCCTTAAGCGTGCCTTAAGCGGCACAATCGGTAAGAATCTGCTGGATATCCGCTTCCAAACCCAACAGGTTATGGAAAGTACGGAGCATAAGCTTTTGATGGATCTTCGGGCAACTAAGCTCAATGACGAGCAATGTCGCCACGCCTTCTACCGTAAGATTATTGACACAGCCACCTTGGATGATGGCTTTCTGATTTTGCTTGGCTGCGATAGCTACGATGTACCTTTTAAGAGCAGAGATGATGAAACCCAGCAGGATGCATCCGGTGACGTATTTACCTATATCCTGTGTGCCGTTTGCCCTGTTAAGGAAGCAAAATCCACTTTGCGCTATGTGGCGGAGAATAAGGAATTTCACGATGGTGGCTTGGCGCAGGTTGCCGCTCCTCCGGAAATGGGCTTTATGTTCCCAAGTTTTGATGATCGGGCAACCAATATCTATAATGCGCTCTTTTATACCCATTCTCCTAAACTTGGTCACGACAGTATGATTGAGGCCTTGTTTGGCGCAAGAGCCCCCAGGTGCGCTGCTGAACAGAAAAAGAGTTTTGAAGCTTTGCTTACTACATCCTTGGGTGAGGATTGCAGCCTGGATGCTGTGCAGGGCGTTCACGATAATATGCGTGAGCTGATTGCCATTCATAAAGAAAGTCGTATTCCCGAACCGTTGCTTGTTAACAAGGAGCAGCTGCGCGATGCCTTGAAGCAAAGCGGCGTAGGGGAGAAAGGTGTTGCCAAATTCAGCATTGATTTTGACGAAGTGTTTGGCGCAGATATGCAGTTACACCCGGGTAATATCATCAATCAGCGGCGTATTGAAATTAAGACGCCGGATGTGTCTATTTCGGTGAGCGCTGACCGCAGCGATCTCATTGAAACAAGGGTAATTGACGGCGTGAAGTATATCCTGATTTGCGCCGATGAAAATGTGGAAGTGAATGGTGTAAATATTCAAATTAACGATAACCTATAAATGAAAATCGCTGATGCAGCTGCATCAGCGATTTTTGCTTATTCCTTGCTGTCATTAACCATCTTTACGATGATTTCAGCACATTCTTCGATGCCAATTCTGGCGCTGTTGAGGCATAGGTCATAGTTCTGCGCCGTGCCCCATTCTCTGCCTGTGTAGTGCTGGTAGTTTACCCGGCGGCGCTTGTCCTTTTCCATAAGACGGGTTTCCGGGCTCTTTTCCGATTCACCGTACAGCCGCACAATGCGTTCAGCCCTGAAAGGCATATCTGCGTGGATATAAGCGTGGATACAATCCGGACGGTCCTTAAGCACATAGTCGGCATTGCGGCCAACAATCACACAGGGGCCTTTTTCCGCGAGCTGCAGAATAACACCACATTGAATGTTCCATAAAAAATCGGCGGTGGTAAGACCGTTCATTACACCGGGTACACCCTGAGGGGCGAAGGCATAGGAGAAAAAGGTCTTTCCGGGAGAATGCTCACCGTGTTCTTCCACAAAGGAGGGAGCAAAGCCGGATTCCAATGCAACCTGTTCAACTAACTCTTTATCGTAAAAAGGGATGCCAAGCTTCTCGGCAACCAGGTGACCAATGGTGCGGCCGCCGCTGCCAAATTCACGGCTAATGGTAATGATTTTCTTTTCCATAAAATACCCTCCCAGTATTAAAATTCTTCTAAGATGATTATATAATCCACAAGGCAAATTGTCAAACAAAATCCTTGGAACCGTTGCGGATTGCCTATATTTGTGTTATAATCAATTTAAGCTTATAAAAGGAGATAACTATGGCAAATATTATCGAAACTCTGGCTCTGGAGCTGGGTCAAAAACAGGCGTATGTTGAAAATGTGGTTACTTTGCTGGATGAGGGCAACACCATTCCTTTCATTGCCCGTTACCGCAAGGAGCTTCACGGCAGTATGGATGATACGGTGCTGCGTAACCTGGAAACCAGGCTCAATTATCTGCGCAATCTGCAGCAGCGAAAGGAAGAAATATGCAAGTCTATTGAATCCCAGGGCAAGCTGACCGAAGAACTGGCCCTTGCGATTGCAAATGCCGCAACTTTGGCAGAAGCCGAGGATATTTACAGACCCTATAAGCAAAAACGCCGCACCAGAGCAACTGTGGCAAAGGAAAAGGGTCTTGAGCCCCTTGCGCTATTGCTGTACGCCCAATCAGGGGAGGACCCTGCACAGGCAGCCCAAGCTTATATTGACCCGGAAAAGGGTGTAGAAACCCTGGAGGAAGCCCTTGCCGGCGCATCGGATATCATTGCAGAAATTATTTCTGATGATGCAGACATCCGAAAGGCTCTGCGTGAGAAGATGGAGCGGCAGGCTGTAGTGGCAACGCAGGCAATCGACCCTGACAACGACAGTGTTTACAGGCTCTATTATGATTTCAAGTCCCCAGTGAGCCGCCTGCAGAATCACCAGGTTCTCGCAATTAACCGAGGGGAAAAAGAGGGCTTTTTGAAGGTGACCGCTGTTCTGCCCGGTAATGAGGGTCAGGCCCTTGTTTGCCGCAGGGCACTTAAGCCAACGGCTCATATCAGCAGCTTTGTCCGCGCAGCAGCAGAGGATGCCTATGTGCGCCTCATTGCCCCCAGCATTGAGCGCGAACTGCGCAGCACTTTGACCGACCGTGCTGCTGAAGCGGCTATTGGAAATTTTGCCCTCAACTTAAAGCCTCTTTTGATGCAGCCTCCGGTTAAGGGATTTGTAACTATGGGCCTTGATCCCGGCTATCGCAACGGCTGCAAGGTAGCAGTTGTGGATGCTACCGGCAAGGTGCTTGACACGGCGGTTGTTTATCCCACCTTCAGCCAGCGGAAAAAAGAAGAAGCCATAGAAATTCTTTCTGCTATGATTGCCCGGCACAAGGTAAAGCACATAGCAATCGGCAACGGCACGGCATCCCGTGAAACAGAGGCAATGACGGTGGAGATGCTTAAGCGCATTAACGGCGTTAGTTATATGATTGTAAATGAAGCCGGCGCATCGGTGTATTCTGCATCCAAGCTGGCTGCTGAGGAATTTCCCGATTATGATGTTAACCTGCGCTCAGCGGTATCCATCGCCCGACGTATGCAGGACCCTCTTGCAGAGCTTGTTAAGATTGATCCAAAGGCAATTGGCGTTGGTCAGTATCAGCATGATATGCCTGCAAAACGGCTCGATGATGCCCTTGGCGGCGTTGTTGAGGATTGCGTGAATGCTGTTGGCGTGGATGTTAACACTGCTTCTGCAAGCCTTCTGCAGCAGGTAGCAGGTCTGAATGGCACAACCGCAAAGAACATTGTTCTTTATCGCCAGGAAAACGGTCCCTTTACCGGCCGTGGACAAATCAAAAAAGTTCCCAAGCTTGGTCCCAAGGCCTTTGAGCAGTGCGCCGGTTTCCTTCGGGTTCCCGAAAGTAAGGAAATTTTTGATAATACCGGTGTGCATCCCGAGTCTTATAAGGCTGCTTCTGTATTGCTGGAACTGTGCGGCTATGACAAAAAGGCGGTTTCTTCCGGTGAGCTTGGCGAGCTGATGGAACGCCTGGAAAGTTATGGTATCGAAAAAGCTGCCCAGGCTTGTGATGTTGGTGTGCCGACGCTTTTGGATGTTGCCAAGGAGCTAATGAAACCCGGCCGTGATCCTCGTGATGAGCTGCCTGCTCCTATTTTGCGTACCGATGTTTTGGAAATGAAGGACTTAAAGCCTGGCATGGTGCTTTCCGGTACTGTGCGAAATGTTATCGACTTTGGTGTTTTCGTGGACATCGGTGTTCATCAGGATGGCCTTGTGCATATTTCCCGTGTTGCAAAGCATAAGGTGCGCCATCCTTCTGAGGTTGTCAAAGTTGGCGATGTTGTGAAAGTTGCGGTGCTTGAGGTGGACGAAAAACGCAAGCGCATCAGCTTGACTATGCGAGATATTCCCAACTGATAGAAGGCGGCAAATGCCGCCTTCTGTTGTATCTTCCAAAAACTTTCTTATTCTTGCTGAAATTTTATTATATATGTCGCATTGACATTATGTTTATATGGAGTATAATAACAGTAACAGAATACCTGTGATGCTTTTCAGAACTTCTGCAGGCGTTTGCTATTGCAGATAAGACCGAAAAGAAGAGGACTCTCTGGAGAACACATTGAGTTGTGTGCCGAAGGTGCAAGGCAAATGCCGAATCTCTCAGGCAAACGGACAGAGAACAGACCATAGCGCCCATTTTGGGCAAGGCTGCAGTCCTCACCTGGGGGCTGCTTATTTTTATACAGAAAGGGAAATGACTATGCTTACTAAACCTATTGACTCCATTGGCTTTGTTTCTTCTTACGACCCGGAAATTGCCGCCATGATGGAAAACGAGCTGCTGCGGCAGCAGGACGGCCTGGAGCTGATTGCTTCTGAGAACTTTGCTTCCCCTGCGGTGATTGCAGCTATGGGCTCCATTTTGACCAATAAGTATGCCGAGGGTTTGCCCGGTAAGCGGTACTATGGCGGCTGTCACTTTGTTGATGAGATTGAAAGCCTGTGTATTGAACGGGCAAAGACCCTATTTGGTGCGGATTTTGCCAATGTGCAGCCTCACTCCGGTGCGCAGGCCAATATGGCAGTGCAGGTGGCAATTTTGCAGCCCGGCGATACCCTTATGGGTATGAGCCTTGCAAACGGCGGCCACCTTTCCCATGGCAGCCCGGCCAATATTTCCGGTAAGTACTATAATGTTGTATCTTATGATGTCAATCATCAAACAGGCTTGATCGATTATGATGAAATCCGTGACCTTGCTAAAAAGAATCGTCCCAAGCTTTTGATTGCCGGTGCATCGGCATATCCCAGAGCTATCGATTTTTCCATCTTTGCAGACATTGCCCACGAGGTAGGCGCAGTGTTTATGGTGGATATGGCCCATATTGCCGGTCTTGTTGCAGGTGGCGCCCATATGAACCCCGTGCCCTATGCAGATATTGTTACCACAACCACCCATAAGACCCTCCGTGGACCGAGAGGCGGCCTGATTATGGGCAAAGAGGAGTTTGCCAAGCGCATCAATTCTGCCGTTTTCCCCGGCACTCAGGGCGGCCCTCTGGAGCATGTGATTGCCGCTAAGGCAGTTTGCCTGAAGGAAGCAATGAGCGATGATTTTAAGGCCTATGCGCATAATGTGGTAGCAAACGCCAAGGTTATGGCTCAGGCCCTGCTTGACGAAGGCTTTGACCTTGTTACCGGTGGCACCGATAATCACCTGATGCTCGCTGACCTGCGACCCATGGGTATTACCGGCAAGGAGCTGCAGTCCCGGTTGGATAGCAACCATATCACCTTGAATAAGAATGCCATTCCCGGTGATCCCGAAAAGCCCTCTGTTACCAGCGGTGTGCGTATCGGCACAGCAGCAGTTACCACTCGCGGACTTTGTCAGGAAGAAATGCGGCAGATTGCTGCCTGCATTGGCATGACTGCCCGGGATTATGAAGGCACAGCCAATCAGGTTAAGGAAATTGTTCACAGCATTTGTGAAAAGTTCCCCCTGTATAAATAATAAACTGTTGGCGTTTTTATTTCGAGTCCATCAAGCACCAAAAAAAGAGAGCAGCTATACTGCAGCGTAAACATATTACCCATCATATTACTCACCCGTAAAGGGCGGTAATATGATGGGTGGACTCTCCCACGGCCTAAAAACATGCCACCGGCATGTTTTCTTTACGGCCTTTCGAGTCCATCAAGCACCAAAAAAAGAGAGCAGCTGTGCTGCTCTCTTTTTTTGGTGCGAGAGATGGGACTCGTTTGCATCTGTGCTTTGCACAGATAAAGGTTCGCCTCCGTCCAGCCGTCGGCGGCGGTGCTCATCCGCACCGCATTTAATTCTTCGAGTCCCATACTAACATAAAATTAAACA
>JAZMZJ010000037.1:0-4135 GCA_045585915.1 Faecousia sp.
AGCGGTTAAGGCCCCGGATTGTGGTTCCGGTATTCGTGGGTTCGAATCCCATCACCCACCCCATGAAAAAAGTTCCTTTTGTCTACCCACAAAAGGGACTTTTTCAATGATATCCGTTCCTGTCGGAACGGGCGATATGCCCTGCGGGTATGATATCTGCTTCGCAGATGATATACGCATCAGCGATATATCATTGAAAATCACAACAATTTTATGATATAATACTTTCGAAAGAAAGTGCTGTTATGTCCGAAAACAAATTGCTTGACCATCTTTTGAATTTGCAGTTGCAATTGTTAATCTTGTTGACGGTGTAACCGCACCAAAAAGTTCTTATATGACCGATCAGCTTGCGAGGGCAGGTACATCCGTTGGTGCCAATATCCACGAAGCACAATATGCACAGAGCAAGAAAGATTTTGTGGCAGTATTCGCAGGTTGTTGTTTGCATCCTGTAAGACTGCAAAGGAGAATGTAAAATGACAATAAAGAATGATGTTATTCTTTGGGACGACGGAGTAAATTGCTTATGCTTGCTCTCGATACCAAGCGAGCAACAATATAAATATGTTGACGGACTTCCCTGTATCACTTTTGGCGTAACTTATGAAAATGCGACTTTCAAAGGATACGATACCTTTACTCTATTTGACCATTTCTATAACAACATATTACACGAGATGAAAAACACATACGAATCATGCAATGGCACTTTTCGCATCTGTGATATCGGCGCAGATACGGATGGATATATAGAATTTGTTGTGAAAAATGGGGTAGCATTTGTCAAAGGTCAGCTTGGTGCGTCCTTTTCCTCCTACTCATTAAAGTTTGAGTTTCAAGCAGACCAAACCTTAATCGGGCGTTTAATGCAAGCGATTGAGTTGCGGTAAATGGTGTACTTTTGGGCTCTTTTACCTCAATTCTGCTCCGTTTAGGTAGTCTTTTTTTATGGGGTGGGTGATGGGATTTGAAAGGCCAGCCCATCCTACAGTCTTTTCAGCGCTTCCCGCAAATGCAGTCCCACCCGCATTCCTTCCCGGAATGCGGCTTTTTCATATGCTCCGCACAATTTGTAAACAAAGCAAAAAAGCTTTTGGGACAGGTCAAACGGCAAAGCCTCATACATTGGGCTCAGCTCCTCTTCAATCGCCTGGATTTGGGTGCTTTCTATTGGATTTTCTTCCAAATAGCATTGCTCCAGAAAATCCAGTATCCCCTCCACTTCCCTTTCTTTCCATATCAGCGGATTTTCCTCCAAATGCGCTTTTAATTTTTCAGTATATTGATGCATATTATCCCTCCCTGCATCCATTTTACACACAAATCAATGTAAAGTCAATACATCTTTTTGAATGTATGCTATAGTCCCTCTCAGGAGGGATTGATTATGAGTTTTTACTATTCGCGACTAAAGGACTTAAGAGAAGACCGTAACAAGAAGCTAACCCAGCAAGAAGTTGCCGATATGCTTAATACGACCCAGCAAACCTATTCCCTGTGGGAAAACGGCACACGGGAAATCCCCTTTCATCACGCCATCACCCTTGCCAAGTTCTACAAAGTCTCTTTAGACTACATCGCCGGACTTACGAATAAAAAATAATCATTACATCCAGGAGGCTTTTTTATGCCATCCAAAACCACTGTTAAAGACTTTATTGTTATCACCTTTGGCACCCTTATTGTTGCCGTGGCGGTTTATTTCTTTATGCTCCCCAGCCACATCGCTGTGGGCAGCGGCACTGCGCTTGCCATGGTTTTAAGCAACTTTATCCCCCTGCCGGTTTCCATCATTTCCCTGATTCTCAATGTGGCGCTGCTGCTCATAGGGTTTTTGCTGATTGGTCCGGAATTTGGAGCAAAAACCGTATATTGCTCCATTTTGATGCCCCTTTATCTGGCACTTTTTGAGGTGCTGCTGCCAAATTTCCAAAGCCTTACCCAGGACCCCCTGTTGGATGTGGTATGCTATATTTTGGTGGTGGGCATTGGCCTTGCCATTTTATTCCCCCGCAACGCCTCCTCCGGCGGCCTGGACATCGTGGCAAAGCTTATGAACAAATTTTTGAAGATGGATTTGGGCCAGGCTATGAGTATATCCGGCATTTTGGTTTCCCTGACCAGTCTATTCTGTTACGACACCAAAACGGTGGTTATCAGCGTGCTCGGCACCTTCTTTGGCGGCATTCTGGTAGACTACTTTATATTCGGTATGAACATTAAACGGAGGGTTTGCATCATATCCCCCAAGCTGGATGAAATTGTGGCATTCATCCTCCACGACCTGCGCAGCGGTGCCACCCTTAACGAGATTATCGGTGCCTACGATAACACGCCCCGCAAGGAGGTTATTGTTATTGTGGATAATCAGGAATACCGCCGCCTCATGGACTATGTCCGGGAGGTTGACCCCAAGGCCTTTGTGACGGTTTATGCAGTAAGCGAAATGCGGTATCAACCTAAAAAATGATCCCTTCAAGTTCACCAAAAAGAGGCTGCCAAAAGGCAGCCTCTTTTTGGTGGACTTGAGGAGATTCGAACTCCCGACCCCCACAATGCGAATGTGGTGCGCTCCCAACTGCGCTACAAGCCCTTATTCTCACCCCAAAATTATAACGATACGCTGAAATTTTGTCAAGGTGCAAAAAGCAGGCCGCCAAAATGGCGGCCTGCTCGATAGCCAGGATAATGAAATTATCTCTTGCTGAACTGGGGAGCACGGCGAGCAGCCTTCTCGTCGTCGCAAAGTCCGCTAAGCTCCGCTTCCGCCTTTGGTGAAAGCTGCGCCCGCTCCCTTGCTCCTCCTCTCCCCACAAAACAGGTTTTGTGGGGTCCCCATTTATGACGGCTTGAAGGCTATCAACATATAAAAACAGGCTGCCCAAACGGGCAGCCTGTAAATAAGTGCGTACTTCTATTAACGCTTGGAGAACTGAGGTGCACGACGTGCAGCCTTCAAGCCGTACTTCTTTCTTTCCTTCATTCTGGGGTCGCGGGTCAGGAAACCTGCAGCCTTCAGAGTGGGGCGCAGCTCAGGATTCAGGGTCAGCAGAGCCCGGGAAATGCCGTGACGGATAGCGCCGGCCTGACCGGAAACGCCGCCACCGGCAACGGTGACAACAACGTCAACCTTGCCCAGCAGATCGGTGGTGACCAGGGGCTGACGGACGACCAGCTTCAAGGTCTCCAGGCCAAAGTACTCGTCCATATCGCGGCCATTGATGATGATAGAACCGGTGCCGTTCTCGTAAACGCGAACACGGGCAACGGAGGACTTACGGCGGCCGGTGCCGTAGTTATACTTCTTCTTGCTCTCGTACATAGTCAATTACCTCCAAATCAGTCCTGAGTCCAGGCTTCGGGCTTCTGGGCGGCATGGTTGTGCTCAGCACCCTTGTACAGGTGCAGGCGGTTCAGGCAGTGACGGCCCAGAGTGTTCTTGGGCAGCATGCCCTTGACAGCCAGCTCAACAGCATAGTCGGAGCGCTTCTCCATCATAACGCGAGCCTTGGTCTCCTTCAGACCGCCGATCCAGCCGGAAACGCGGTAGTAGACCTTCTGATCGGCCTTGTTGCCGGTGAGGATAGCCTTGTCGGTGTTGATGATGATGACGCAGTCGCCGCAGTCAACGTTAGGGGTGAAGTCGACCTTGTGCTTGCCGCGCAGCAGGTTGGCAGCGATGACAGCGGTACGGCCCAGGGGCTTACCGGCGGCATCCAGCACATACCACTTACGCTGAACAGTCTCGGTCTTAGCGAGTGTAGTGGACATATTCGTTCCTCCGATTAGGTTAAAATATTTTGACAAATTCATTACATGAGAGTACAATATCTCTCAAGACGCTTGAACTTTATATCACACCCAAAATGAAATGTCAACTACTAATTTAAGAAAATTTGTGCAAAACGGAACAATCTTTAAAATACTCTTAAAATCTCCGTTTTCCTCTTAAATGCTCGCTTGCTATTTTCATAAAAAACAGGAGGAAATCCAACAATGCAGAAGCTAATCGGACTGGTGCGCAGGTGCGTGGAAGACTATAAAATGATTCAGGAAGGAGACCGTATTGCAGTCGGTGTTTCCGGCGGCAAGGATTCACTGGCGCTATTGGTGTTTCTGGCGGAACTGCGCA
>JAZMZJ010000038.1:0-10719 GCA_045585915.1 Faecousia sp.
GTCAGCGTTGGCGATGAGATCGATGTGTATGTTATTTCCTTCGATGCAGCCAAGCGCAAGATCTCCCTGGGCTACAAGACTACTGAAATGAACCCCTGTAATCAGTTTATGACCAACTATAATGTGGGCGATGTTGTCACCGCTAAGGTGGTCAAGCTGATGACCTTTGGTGCATTTGCTGAGATCCTGCCCGGCGTTGACGGTCTGATTCACATTTCCCAGATCGCTGACCGCCGCATCGGCAAGCCTGAGGATGTTCTCTCTGAGGGTCAGGAGGTCCAGGTTAAGATTACCGATGTGGATGCTGAGAACAAGCGCATCTCCCTGTCCATTCGCGCTCTGATCGAGCCCGCTGAGGAAGCTGAAGAGGAAGCACCGGTCGAAGCTGAAACTGAGGCCGAGGCCGAATAATCAAAGCTACATACCGGGGTCGGTTTCGACCCCGGTATTATTTTAGGAGGAATGTTATATGGTCAAGCATATCGTACTGTATACTTTAAAGGAAGGCACCGATAAGGAAAAGGCAGTTGCCATCATTAAGGATGCTTTGGAGCCTCTAGTGGGAGTTATCCCCGGCCTTAAGCATTTGGAAATCCGTCAGGCATACCAGGGCGGTATGGACTATGCCCTGTATTCCGAGTTTGAAAGCCGTGAGGATTTGGCTGCTTATGCAACCCACGATGCCCACTTGGCAGCAAAGGAAAAGTTTTGGACTTTTTTGGATAAGCGCTTCTGCGCAGACTATGATTTCTGAGGTGCGCAATGAAAGCAGTTGTTACAGTTGTTGGTAAGGACCGGGTTGGCATCATTGCCGGTGTTTGCGTTCATCTTGCCGAATATAATATTAATGTGCTGGATATTAGCCAAACAGTTCTGCAGGGCTATTTTACTATGATGATGGTGGTGGATGTAAGTGGAAGCACCCTCCCTTTGGCTGAGCTTGCCCAAAAATGCGAAGAAAAGGGCAAGGAGATGGGCCTTTCCATCCGCCTGCAGCGTGAGGATATTTTTGACGCAATGCATCGTGTGTGAGGATTGTTATGCTGAATGTAAATGATATTTTAGCCACTCAGGACATGATTGATAAGCGCCATTTGGATATCCGCACCATCACTATGGGCATCTCCTTGCTGGATTGCGCCCATGAGGATGTGAATATCTGCGCCCAGCGCATTTATGATAAGATTACCAAACGGGCAGAAAAATTGGTGGAGGTAGGACGGCAGATTGAGTGGGAATTTGGCATTCCTATTGTCAATAAGCGCATTTCTGTCACCCCAATTTCTTTGGTTGGCAGCGCCTGTAAAACCGATTCTTATGTTCCCTTGGCCATCGCTATGGACAAGGCGGCCGAAACCTGCGGTGTTAACTTCATTGGCGGCTTTTCCGCCCTTGTGCAAAAGGGCTGTACAGAAAGCGACTGGGTGCTGATGAACTCCATTCCCGAAGCCCTGGATGTGACAAGTCGGGTGTGCGCCAGTGTGAATGTAGGCTCTACTAAGGCTGGCATCAATATGGATGCAGTGGCTAAAATGGGGCAGATTATCAAAGAAACTGCGGCCCGTACCGCAGATAGGGATGGCCTTGGCTGCGCAAAATTAGTTGTGTTTGCCAATGCAGTGGAGGATAACCCCTTTATGGCTGGCGCATTTCATGGGGTAGGCGAGCCGGAATGTGTGCTGAATGTGGGCGTTTCCGGCCCGGGTGTGGTGTACCACGCGCTGCAAGCTGTGAAGGGTCAGCCTTTTGATGTGGTTGCAGAAACTATTAAAAAGACGGCTTTCCGCATCACCCGTATGGGGCAAATTGTTGGCGTGGAAGCATCCAATCGACTGGGTGTACCGTTTGGTATTGTGGACCTTAGCCTTGCCCCAACCCCTGCTGTGGGCGACAGCGTTGCCCGTATACTGGAGGAAATGGGCCTGGAGGTATGCGGCACTCACGGTACAACCGCTGCTTTGGCGGTGCTGAATGACGCTGTGAAGAAGGGCGGCGTTATGGCAAGCAACCATGTGGGCGGCCTTTCCGGTGCATTCATTCCCGTGTCTGAGGATGAGGGCATGATAGCCGCAGTGGAAGCCGGCGTTCTGAGCCTTTCCAAGCTGGAGGCTATGACCTGCGTTTGCTCTGTGGGCCTGGATATGATTGCCGTGCCTGGCGATACGCCTGCTTCTACCATTTCGGCCATTATTGCTGATGAAGCAGCCATTGGTATGGTGAACAGCAAAACCACCGCTGTGCGCATCATTCCTGCTCCTGGTAAGACCGTTGGTGACCGGGTTGAAATGGGCGGCCTGCTTGGCACTGCACCTGTGATGCCGGTGCATCCGGAATCCGCCGACAGCTTCATCTTGCGTGGCGGTCGCATCCCAGCGCCGATGCAAAGCTTAAGGAATTAAAAAACTCGGACTCTATCGAGTCCGAGTTTTTATTTTGCAGATAAATCTACAGCTTTACGCAGAATGCTGAAAGCCGGAACCTGGCAGGGAAGCTGCATTATAAATTGCATTTGGGGCGTGCGCGGCTCATCCAGAGCTGCACCATCCATATCCTGCATGGTGGGCGCCGTGAAAGCCATGGGCTTAAAATCCGGGCCAACCAGCTCCAATTCCTGGCCTGCTGCAAACTTGTTGCGCAGGGAGCATCGGGCAAGGCCGTTTTCATCACATTCTTCCACAATAGCAGCAACCTGCCATTGGCGGATGTAACGGGAATTATCTGTGTACTGACCGGGATAGCCAAAATAGAAGCCGGTAGAATATATGCGGTGAGAAACGTGATTTACCTCGTCCATCCAAACCGGGTCCATGGGTCTGCCGGCAGCCAAATCATCAATGCAATGGCGGTAAGCACCGGTGACGATGGCGGCATAGTAAGCGGATTTTGCCCGACCTTCAATTTTGATACAGTCGATGCCTGCCTCTGTCAGCTCTTTCAGGTGCTCGATGGTGCACATATCCTTGGAGTTTAAGATGTATGTGCCTTTTTCGTCCTCATATACAGGGAAATATTCCCCAGGCCGCTTTTCCTCCATTAAAGCATATTGGTAGCGGCAGGGCTGGGCGCAGGCACCTCGGTTGGAGTCTCGTCCGGTCATATAGTTGCTGAGTAAACATCTGCCTGAGTAGCTTACGCACATGGCACCGTGTCCAAAGGTCTCAATTTCCAGACCCTTGGGAGTCTTGTCCCGTATGGTGCGAATTTCCTCAAGGCTCAGTTCTCTTGCCAGCACTACACGCTGAGCACCAAGATCATACCAGGCGCTGGCGCACTGGTAGTTGGCAATGGATTGCTGGGTGGAGATATGGCGGTGACACTTGGGGGCGTATTTACCGGCCAGGGTAAACGCGCCCATATCGGCAACAATCAGGGCATCCACGCCTGCATCCTGCAGTTGCTCTAAATAAGCAGGCAGACAAGCAATTTCATCATTACGAGGCATAGTGTTCACGGTAACATGAACCTTTACGCCGTGGCTGTGGGCAAAGGCCACAGCCTTGGGAAGTTCCTCTGCCGTAAAATTGCCTGCAAAGGAGCGCATTCCAAAGTCAGTGCCTGCAAGATAAACGGAGTCAGCACCGTAAAGTACGGCCATTTTCAGCCGCTCCATATCGCCGGCAGGGCTAAGCAGTTCTAATTTTGCCACTTGTTAACCCACCCTGCTTACATTGTATTCGTGCTCACTGAGGGTGCGGGCAAAAATGTGTCTGCCGCTGCTGGGGTTATAAACATAGTAATAATAGCTGTTGTCGCTGGGGGAGAGAGCCGCGTCAATGCTGCTGGCACCGGGGTTACAGATTGGGCCGATGGGTAGGCCGGTACGGCCGCCACGCCAGGAGGTGTTGTAGGGGCTTTGGGTCTGCATATCTTCGATGGTCAGCGCGCCGTGGGTGCCAAAATAATCGCCAATGGCATAATAAATGGTAGCATCGCAGTCCAGGTAGGGGAAGGATGCGGAATTGCGCAAACGGTTGTGGTAAACTGCGGAAATGTCATAGCTTTCGCTGGCATGGGCAGTTTCCTTTTCGATCATAGATGCCAGGGTGATGATTTGGTGCATAGACAGGTTAATGCCACGATTTTTAAGGGCCTCATATTTTTCCTTCATGCGGTCGCTGAAACGGGAGTTAAAGCCATTGAGCATTTTTTCAAGAGCGTGCTTAGGGGTATCATTGGTGTAGAACCGGTAGGTATCCGGGAACAGATAGCCTTCCAGACAGTACTTACTGCCCCGCTCCACGCCATCTAAGAACCAGTATTCCCTCAGCTCACCTTCGGCGGCCCACTGCTCCAGCTTCTCTACTGTGCAAACACCCCGATCTTCCAAAAGCTTAAAGATTTGGGCGCAGTTATAGCCTTCGGGAATGGTGACCTCAATTTCTTCACGGGCCGGGGCGAAGGTACCCATATTGCGCACAAGGGCATTGTAGTCCAGGGTGCTGCTCAGGGTGAAAGTGCCAACACTGATGCGTTCGCCTTTTTCGGTTAAAGTGGCAAAAAGCTTGAAAAGCTCGGGATAGCGAACCAAACTTGCATCAGCAAGCTTTTGGGAAATGGTATCAATGTCGTCATCTGCCGTGATGGTTACGGTGGCGTAAAAGCTTTCTTTACCAAAGGCCATAACATCAGCTACGCCAAGCCAAATGGCTCTGCCGAGGGTAACGCCAACAACAACAATAATCAGCAGCCACGCCAGGGTGGACAGCAGATGGGGGATTCCAAAAAAGCCGTAACCATCCTTTTTCTTAGGGCGCTTGTCCGGAACTTCCTTAACAGGCATTTCTTCCTCAGGCTGGAGAGCAGGCTCCTCCTGAGGCTCGTCAGTTGCCTGTTCAGCGACCTCTTGCTGCAAATCTTCTTCTGTTACAGGTGCAAAATATTGCGTCTGTTCCAGGAAACTGGTTTGTTCAACCTCTTCACCGGGTTCGTCAGGCACAGAGTCCCAGTCCTCGGACAGAATTTTTTCCAGCTCAAGGTCATCCGGGTGCGTAAGACCGGCAGCGGATACTGCCAGTTCATCGGGACCCAGCTCTGCACGGGGAGTAGAGGTGCCCAAAATGTTATCCAGCCAGTTTTCATCCGTTTGGGCTTCGGGGGTAGCAGCTTCTTCCTGAGGAAGCTTCTTATCTTTATCCATACCGTTCCTCCTTATCAGCGAATTACGATTTGGCGTTCAATCGTATCTTTTGTATCCTTGCCTTTAAGCGCTTCAACCAGCTTCAGACCAAAGGCGGTGGCACAGCCGGCGGATGCGCCGGTAATGAGACGGCCATCAAGCACACAGGGAGCATTTATCATATTTGCGCTGCCCATTTGTTCCTCGCAGCTGGGATAGCAGGTGGCGTTTTTACCGTCCGTAATGCCAAGCTTGGCAAGGATGGTGGGCGCTGCGCAGATGGCAGCAATAAACTTATTGTTTTCCCAGGCAAAGGAAATTGCATCCATAGCAGCCTGACAGTCCAAAATGGAGCTTACTCCGCCCAAGCCACCGGGAAGAACAAGCATATCCATCTGTGTCAGATCCATTTGCTCAATGGTAATATCAGCTTCTACAATAATGCCGTGACCACCGGTAATGGGCTTGCCGGTTAGACCCACGGTGAGAACCGGGATGTTTGCCCGGCGCAGCAGATCAACAGGAGCAATGGCTTCGGTTTCTTCGAAGCCGGTGCCTAAAAGTACATATACCATTTTTAGCCCTCCAAACACTGCTTAACCAGCGCATAGATTTCGTTGTGGATATCCTCAATGGAACGCATAGCCCCATCTTTTACGCAATTGATTACAGTCCAGTTATAAAACTGGGCAGCCTGACGGCCTGTTTGCCGGCAGGTGGCAAGATACTGCATATCCTTTTCGTGAATATCTGCTTTGGTGTTGGTATTTCTTTCCCGGTGACGCAAAAGCTTTTCCGTAAAGTCGGTGGGGACATCGAGATAAATGGTCAGGTCAGGACGGGGAAGACCTAACTTATTGTATTCAAAATCGTAAAGCCATTCTAAAAAGACTTCCCGGTTTTCTTCTTTTTCTTTAGAGGTTTGGTGGACGGCATTGGAGGTGGTGTAGCGGTCAGAAAGAACAACACCGCCATCTTCGTAAAATTCACCCCAGTCCATTTTGTAGGAGGCAAACCGGTCCACGGCGTAAAAGGAGGAGGCAGCATAGGCATTGACATCTGCAGGCTTATCGCCAAATTCACCGCCAAGGTACATTCTGATCAGCGCAGAGCTTTCCTGGTCGTAGCGGGGGAACACAATGTGCTTGAATGCTACACCGTCGGCTTCAAGATGCTGGGATAACAGCCGAAATTGCGTGGATTTTCCAGAGCCGTCTGTGCCTTCAATTACAATTAGTTTACCCATCTTTTCCATGCCTCCTTACTTTGTGCACAAAAAACCGCACCGCACAAAATATCACCATACAATATAACATATTTTCCCTTGTTTGTCCACAATAACTCGTAAAAAAACCGCCACCTTTGCCGCGACAGTTGCATATTTGACAAAAACCTGCTACAATGGGGAAAACAAACTATGGATAAGGATAAAACTATGGAAGACCGCAACATTACTTTTGCCCAGCTTGGGCTTTCTGATGCAATGCTCAAAGCTCTTGAAAAGAAGGGCTACGGCTATCCCACCACCATTCAGCAGCTTGCCATTCCTTCCTTTATGCAGTGGAAGGATGTGATTGCCAAAGCCCCTACCGGCACCGGAAAGACCTTTGCCTTCGGCATTCCTATGATTGAGCATATTGACCCGGAGTGCACAGATGTACAGGGCCTGATTCTGGCGCCCACCCGTGAGCTTGCCATTCAAATTGGCGATGAGCTGCGGGGCTTGCTGACCTATTATCAGGGCATCCGTGTGGCTGTGCTTTACGGCGGCGCCGGCATCGTTGGTCAGGCTAAGCAGCTGGAAAAGAAGCCCCAAATCGTGGTTGCCACCCCCGGCAGACTGATGGACCATTATAACCGTAAGAATATCCGTCTGGACAAAATTCAAACGGTGGTGCTGGACGAGGCGGACAGAATGCTGGATATGGGCTTTTTCAAGGATGTTACCCGTATCATCGAAAAAGTGAAAAACCGCAAAAATCTCGGCCTTTTTTCTGCCACCATTTCCCAGGAGGTTATGACCGTTTCCTGGATGTATCAGCGGGATGAGGTGGAAATTACCGTAGAGCCCAGCCAGGAGGACCGGCCGGATATCGACCAGTATTCTATAACAGTTACCCCTCTTGAAAAGGCGGAAACCACCCTGCGGCTGATTCGCACCCAAGGCTATGATCGGGTTATGATCTTCTGCAATACCAAGCATATGTGTCAAAGGCTTTCTGATGATTTCCAGCGAGCAGGTGCCGACTGCGACTGTATACACGGGGATATTCGTCAGAGCCAGCGGGAAAAGACCATGCAAAAGTACCGCGATGGCAAGCTTGCAATCCTCATTGCAACGGATGTTGCTTCCCGTGGTATCGATGTGGATGACGTGGAATGCGTCATTAACTTTGATGTGCCGGAAGAAAATGAATACTATGTTCATCGCATCGGCAGAACAGGCCGTGCAAAGCGCAAGGGCGTTGCTTATTCTATTGTCGGCAACTTCCCTGAAAAGGCCAAGCTTGATGAGATTGCAAAATTCTCCAATTATGATATTAAGCCTGTTGTTCTGCAACCGGATGGGAACCTTGCCGCCGAAGAGGTAAAAGTCCCTGTGATTAAGAAAAAATTTCGTTAAAAAAGCCGCCCATCGGGCGGCTTTTTGCTATTTATTGCTGCATTTTCCTCCGCAGCTCTTGGCATAGGGGCAACCAATGCATTTGGCACCCTTTTTCTTTTGTCGGATGATGTACCAGGCAGATGCGCCTGCGAGCACCAACACAATTCCGATAATGATATAGTCAATCATAGGCATTACTTTTTGCCGGAGAGGGCATATTCCTTTTTGAGGCTAAGATCGGCACGGCGAATCAGCATTGCCAGGATTAGGGCAAAGGCAGCAACGGCAATTAAACCGCCGATTGCACCGGCCATATGCAGTTTGGCAGGGTAGAGGATGAGTGTGCCGATGGTATTTACCAGATAGCCTGCGGTGAAGCCCACACCAAGCTGCAGGCCGATGCCGCCCCACAGCCATTTTTTGTCCTTCATTTCTGCATTCATAGCGCCAATGGCGGCAAAGCAGGGGGGAGAGAAGAGGTTGAACATCAGGTAGGCCAGGGCAGCGACTTTGGTGATAGCCATAATTCCGGCAATTTCGCCACCAGCACCTTCCAGCATGGCAAGCTCTTCTGTGTCAATGAGGTTTTCCAAACCTACAAAGCAAACTGCCAGCGTGCCAACCACGTTTTCTTTGGCAATGAAGCCGGTTACAGCTGCTGCTGCCAGCTCCCAGCTAAGCACACCTACAACGGGGATGAGCAGGTAGGCGAAAGGTCCGGCAATGGAAGCCAAAATAGAATCTTTGGCATTATTCACAGGCAGGAAGTTCCAGCCGAAGGTCTGCATGATCTGCACAGCAGTATTGCAAAGCAGAATAATGGTGGCAGCCTTTACGATGTAGGACCAGCCGCGGCTGCACATGGATTTGAATGCAAGCAAGAAAGAGGGCGCCTTGTATTCAGGCAGCTCAATGATGAAGAAGGATTTTCTGGCTTTGTGTCCGGTGATCTTACCTATGAGCAGCGCGCCAAGGAAGATAATCAGAATACCGGTAAAATACATTAAAAAGCTTACCCAGCCTGCATTGTCAAAGAATGCGCCGGCAAACAGGGAAATTACGGGAATCTTTGCGCCACAGGGCATGAAGGGCGTGAGCATTGCGGTTGCCCGGCGCTCCCGTTCGTTGCGGATGGTACGGCAAGCCATAACGCCGGGGATGGCGCAGCCAATGCCGATAACAAAGGGAATGACAGATTTGCCGGACAGGCCTACCTTTTTAAAGATAGGATCCAAAACAACAGCTACACGGGACATATAGCCGCAATCTTCCAGCAAAGCGATCAGGAAATACATCACCATAACAAGGGGCAGGAAGCCGACAACAGCGCCCACACCGCCGATGATGCCATCAACTAACAGGGCAGATACCAGCTGGGATGCGCCTGCATTTTCCAGCAAACCTGCGACCCATTGGCCGAACATTTCGATCAAGGTCACAAGACCGGGAATGACCGTGCCATCAGCAAGCTCCAAGCCTTCAGCGATTACCGGTCCGACCCAAACCTGGGAGATCTGGAATACTAAGAACATCACTACGGCAAAGATGGGGATGCCCAGCCATTTGTTAGTAAGCACTTCGTCGATCTTATCCTGATAGTTGCGCTCTTTGGTCAGGACCTTCCGGGTCTCCACCAAAGCTACGATGTCGTTAACAAATTGGAAGCGCTTCCGGTCAGCCATTTCCACAGCATTTTTACTGGTCAGGTCGATGTCTTCCTGCACGTAAGGGGCTTTTTGGCCCTTGCCTTTCAGGGAAACGGCAGTGGAAATAACTTCCTTCAGACCTTCCTTAGTGGTAGAGATGGTTTCCACAACCGGACAGCCCAGCTTCATAGATAGGGTAATGGAATCAATAACTGTATGCTTTTTTTCATTCACATCGCTTTTGTTCAGAGCAACCACCACGGGGATGCCCAGTTCAAGCAGCTGCGTAGTGAAAAACAGGCTGCGGCTTAGGTTGGTAGCATCCACAATGTTGATGATCACATCGGGATTCTCAGCCTTAACATAAGCGCTGGTTATGCTTTCTTCCGAGGTGAACGGGGACATGGAATAAGCACCGGGCAGATCTACAGCGACCAGTTCCTCTGTTCCGCTGTAGAAGCTTTTTTTAATGGTGCTCATTTTTTTGTCCACAGTAACACCGGCCCAGTTGCCAACACGCTCATTTCGTCCGGTAAGAACGTTGAACATGGTGGTCTTGCCGCTGTTAGGGTTGCCGGTCAAGGCGATTCTCATCGGGGGTTCCTCCTAATATGATATTTCTTATTTGTATAATGCGGTTAGCTGTTGCTAACTGTCGGGGATAATGGTTAGCGGAGCCAATCAGCATAAATTAAATGATGATGGCTTCCGCCAGCTCGTTGTCAATGGTATAACGGCCGTCTTTAATAGAAACGACGCATCCGCCTTTTAAATGGGAAATTACAGTGATTGGTTCACCGGAGTAGCAACCAAGGGAGAAGAGGAACGCATTCAGCTCTTCATCGTCGGTACGGATGTCCCGGATAATATATTCAGTTCCGGTTTCAGCATTTCTCAAATTCATAAGCTCACCTGATATAATATATGGGAGTTAGCCTCTGCTAATTCCTCTACAGTTTAGCATTAAAGGAAATGTTTGTCAATAAAAAATTCTATATTTTATATAAATATATAATACTCTAAATAATGCTTGACAGTGGCGGACATTTGTGCTTTAATGGTGGAAACTGATGAGGGTGAGCAAGTACTTAAGGCTATAGAATTGCAGAGAGCTGTCGGTTGGTGCAAGGCAGAATTCTTATCTTAAGGAATGGACACCGGAGGGCAACCTGATAAGGGAAGCCGGAGCAGGCGCTTCGTTAACAACGCCGGCGCATATTTTGCGCAGAAAGTGGACGCATTGCGTCAAGCCGGGTGGCACCGCAGGAATGTTTTTACGCTCCTGTCCCAGCATTATGGGACAGGAGTGTTCTTTTGTCTCTAGGCAGAGAGGACTTGAACCCAAGCAGGTT